>NZ_JBHYKM010000012.1:0-2220 GCF_042741435.1 Streptomyces sp. NPDC058955
GGGCGCGCGCCCCCCCCGCGGGGCGGGGGGGGCCCCCCGCCCGGGGGGGGGGGGGGGGCCCCCCCCCGCCCTGCTCGGCGCCAACGGCTCCGGCAAGTCCACCGCCGTCCGCGCGATCATCGGCCAGGTCCCGCTGACCGGCGGCACGATCGAGCTGTTCGGCACCGAGCGGAAGCGGTTCCGCGACTGGTCCCGGGTCGGCTACGTGCCCCAGCGCACCACCGCCGCCTCCGGCGTGCCCGCCACCGTCCGCGAGGTCGTCGCCTCCGGGCGGCTCGCCCGCCGCCGCTTCGGGCTGCCCACCAAGGCCGACAAGGCCGCCGTCCACCGGGCCATGGAGCTGGTCGGCCTCGCCGACCGCGCCGGCGACTCCGTCTCCGCGCTCTCCGGCGGCCAGCACCAGCGCGTCCTGATCGCCCGCGCGCTCGCCTCCGAGCCCGAACTCCTGATCATGGACGAGCCGATGGCCGGCGTGGACCTCGCCAGCCAGGAGATCCTCGCCGCGACCCTGCGCGAGCAGGTCGCCGGCGGTACGTCGGTCCTCCTCGTCCTGCACGAGCTGGGCCCCCTGGAGCCCCTCATCGACCGCGCGATCGTCCTGCGCGACGGCTGCGTCGTCCACGACGGCCCGCCGCCCGAGGCCCTCGGCCAGCACGCGCTGCCCGGCCACGACCACGTACATCCGCACGCGGCCGGCGAGCCGCTCCGCACGGGACTGCTGACCTGACATGGACTTCCTCGAACCCGCCTTCATGCAGCGGGCGCTGCTCGCGGCCGTGCTCGTCGGCATCACCGCGCCCGCCGTCGGCATCTACCTCGTCCAGCGCCGCCAGGCGCTGATGGGCGACGGCATCGGGCACGTCGCCATGACCGGTGTCGGCCTCGGCTTCCTGCTGAACTCCAGCCCGGTCTGGATGGCCACCCTCGTCGCCATCGCCGGCTCGGTCGCGATGGAGCTGATCCGGGCGTACGGCAAGACCCGCGGCGACCTGGCGCTCGCGCTCCTCTTCTACGGCGGCATGGCCGGCGGCGTCCTGCTGATCAACCTGGCGCCGACCGGCTCCAACGCCAACCTCAGCTCGTACCTCTTCGGATCCCTGTCCACGGTCTCCACCGAGGACGTCACCGCGATCAGCGTCCTCGCGGCCTTCGTCGTACTGGTCACGGTCGGCCTGCGCCGGCAGCTCTTCGCGGTCAGCCAGGACGAGGAGTTCGCCCGGGTCACCGGGCTGCCCGTGCGCGCCCTGAACCTGCTGATCGCCGTCACCGCCGCCGTGACCGTCACGGTCGCCATGCGGGTCGTCGGCCTGCTGCTCGTCAGCGCGCTCATGGTGGTGCCGGTCGCGGCCGCCCAGCAGCTGTCGAAGTCCTTCCGGGCGACCTTCGTCCTCGCGGTGGCCACCGGCATCACGGTCACCCTGGCCGGCACGGTCACCTCGTACTACCAGGACGTCCCGCCCGGCGCGACGATCGTCCTCTACGCGATCGGGGTCTTCATCGTCCTGACGCTGCTCGCCACCCCGCTCGCCAAGCGGCGGGCGAAGGCCGCTGCGCAGGCCAACGAGGACTGCGACGCCCGCTGCGTCCCGGGCAGCCGGCGGACCGGCGACGACGTGAAGGTCTGAGCCACGACTGAACCCGGGGGGACGGGGGACTGGCAGAATGGCGGGGGCAGACAAGCATCCAAGGAGGCCCCCGTGGCGACGGCAGGACCCCCCGTACGCGGCCGCTCCACCAAGCAGCGGGCCGCCGTGGCGGCAGCACTGAGCGAGGTGGACGAGTTCCGCAGCGCCCAGGAGCTGCACGACATGCTCAAGCACCGCGGCGACTCCGTCGGCCTGACCACCGTCTACCGCACCCTCCAGTCCCTTGCGGACGCGGGCGAGGTGGACGCGCTGCGCACCAGTGACGGCGAGACGGTCTACCGCCGCTGCTCGTCCGACGACCACCACCACCATCTGGTCTGCCGCGCCTGCGGCAAGGCCGTCGAGGTCGAGGGCCCGATGGTGGAGCAGTGGGCGGAGGCGGTCGCGGCGGAGCACGGCTTCGTGAACGTGGCGCACACCGTCGAGATCTTCGGCACCTGCGCGGAGTGCGCGGCGAAGTGACCTGACAAACCCGTGGGGGGGGGGGCGCGCGCGGGGGGGGAGCGGGGGGGGGGGGCGGCGGCGGCGGCGGCGCGGGCGCGGCGTGGGGGGTGGGGGCGCGCACAGTCTCGCT
>NZ_JBHYKM010000012.1:2230-20536 GCF_042741435.1 Streptomyces sp. NPDC058955
CCCACCACTAGTGTATCTCTCACCCCGTGCGCGTTGGTGCCACAGCACACCACCCCCCCGCTCGCTCCCACCCTTCTTCCCGCCGCCCTGCCCCCCCCCCCACGGGCGTGTCAGGCGCGGCTGCTGTGCCGGTCCAGGAGGGCCCGGAGCCGGTCGGCGTCGGCCGGGTCGGCGAGGCCGTGCTTGGGCAGATAGGCGAAGCCGGTGCCGGCCCGGCGCGGGGTGAGCAGGACGAAGAGCCGGTCCGTCTCCACGTACCGGGGCAGCATCGCCCAGCGGATGACGGTGTCGGTGTCCCGGGAGGTCCACCGGCCGCCCTCGGCGTCGACGACGACGCGGGCGTCGCCGCCCTGGGCGCGGGCGGCCCGGAGGAAGGCCCTCGCGACGGCCCAGGTCATCAGCCGGACCACCACGATCGCGGCGGTGCCGAGCCCGGCCGTCTCGGCGACGGTCCCCGCGTCCGGCTCGCCCGGGAGCAGCAGCTCCAGGGCGGCGATCAGGAAGGCGAGGACCGCGGCGCCGTACGCGGACCACTTCAGGACCCGCCACCAGGCGGCGGCCCCCAGGGTGACGCGTACCGCCTCGCGCACGTCGTCGGGGCGGGCGGGGTAGGCGAGTTCGACCCGGTCGTGGAGCGCGGAGTCGTCGGAAGTCCCGTTCACGCGCCGGATCGTAGCGTCACCCCGCGCGGCGTCCGGTCACGCCTTGTCGAGGACGGCGAGGTCCGCCGGGTCGACGCCGCCGAAGCGGCGGTCGCGCTGGGCGTACTCGACGCAGGCCCGCCACAGGTCGCGGCGGTCGAAGTCGGGCCACAGCACGTCCTGGAAGACCATCTCGGCGTACGCGCTCTGCCAGATCAGGTAGTTGGAGGTGCGCTGCTCGCCGCTGGGCCGCAGGAAGAGGTCCACGTCCGGCATGTCCGGGTAGTAGAGGTACTTCTGGATGGTCTTCTCGGTGATCTTCGCCGGGTCGAGCCGGCCCGCCTTCACGTCCTCGGCCATCGCCTGCGCCGCGTCGGTGAGCTCCGCGCGGCCGCCGTAGTTCATGCAGAAGTAGAGCGTGAGCCTCGTGTTGTCCTTGGTCTGCTCCTGGGCGACCTGGAGCTCCTTGGCGACCGACTTCCACAGCTTGGGCATGCGGCCGACCCAGCGGACCCGGATGCCGAGCTCGTCGAGCTGGTCGCGGGTCTTGCGGATGAAGTCGCGGTTGAAGTTCATCAGGAAGCGCACCTCCTCGGGGGAGCGCTTCCAGTTCTCGGTGGAGAAGGCATACAGCGAGATCGCGCCGACGCCCATCTCGATCGCGCCCTGGAGCACGTCGAGGACCTGCTCGGCGCCGACCTTGTGGCCCTCGGTGCGCGGCAGTCCGCGCTCCTTGGCCCAGCGGCCGTTGCCGTCCATGACGATCGCGACGTGCTCCGGCACGAGCTCGGTCTGGAGCTTCGGCGGGCGGGCGCCGGACGGGTGCGGCTCGGGGGTCCTGTACTCCCGGCGCTGGCGCCCGAGGAGTCGTGCGATGGCCATGCGATGGATCTCCTAGCTCTTCTCTACGTACCGCAGGGAGCGCAGGCCGCGCTCCAGGTGCCAGTGCAGATAGGCGGACACCAGTCCGCTGCCCTCCCTGACGTGACGCGGCTCGCACGCGTCCGCCGTCGCCCAGTCGCCGGTGAGCAGCGCGCTGAGCAGGCCGATGGCCTCCGCTGAGGGTACGACGCTTCCGGGGACCCGGCAGTCGCCGCATATGACGCCGCCCGCCGCGACCGAGAAGAACCGGTTCGGCCCGTCGAGTCCGCATTTGGCACAGTCCGAGAAGGAGGGCGCGTAGCCGTTCACGGCGAGGGAGCGGAGCAGGAAGGCGTCGAGGATGAGGTGGGGGGCGTGCTCGCCCCGGGCGAGGGTGCGCAGCCCGCCGACGAGCAGCAGGTACTGCTGCACGGCCGGCTCGCCCTCGTGGTCGGTGAAGCGCTCGGCCGTCTCCAGCATCGCGGTGCCGGCGGTGTAGCGGGCGTAGTCGGTGACGATGCCGCCGCCGTACGCGGCGATGGTCTCGCTCTGGGTGCAGAGCGGCAGCCCGCGTCCGACCAGCTCGCTCCCGCGGGCGAAGAACTGGACGTCGACGTGGGAGAAGGGTTCGAGGCGGGCGCCGAACTTGGACTTGGTCCGCCGCACCCCGCGCGCCACGGCGCGCACCCGTCCGTGCCCGCGGGTGAGGATCGTGATGATGCGATCCGCTTCGCCCAGCTTCTGGGTGCGCAGCACGATGCCGTCGTCGCGGAACAGACTCATGGACCCATTCTCCCGTACGCCGGGAGGATCCCGGGCGCGTCCGCGGATCCGGGGCCGGAAGCTTCAGGGGACCTCGCCGCGGCTGCGGGCGTTGGCGTGGGCGGTGGCGGCGCTGAGGCGCTCGGCGGAGGTGGCCTCGCGGACCTCCTCGGGCGCCACGTCCCATTCCCGTCCGCCGCCGAGCGGGCGGATCTGGACGTAGGGGCCCTCGTGGCCCATCACCCTCGCGACCCGCCCGGTGCGGATCTCCACGACGTACGCCCCGATCGGCAGTGTCATGACCGGCCCTCCTCCCCGGCGGTCCGGGCCCGACGGTGCGCCGGGCGGGTCCGCCGTGCGGTGTCCCTTGCGAACGAGCGGCCGAGGGGACGACGGAGCCGCGGGGCCGGACGCCGGTCCCGGGCGGGGGATTCCCTCCGCGCCGTTCCCGCGCATTTCCGGCTCCGTGTGCCGCGCTGCTCCGACTTCCCCCGTGGTCGTTCTCTTCTGGTGTCTTCCTTCACCAACGTATGCCTTTCTGAATCCATTTCCCGCTTCCCCACTCCCGGGTGACCCGCGATCCGTAGAATCGTGGGACGCACCAAGGGAGTTCGGGACGTCCCCGCATGCCACCGGGGCGGGATGTTCGAGCGGAGAATTCGATTCGCGGCCGTCGGGTCGCGCGTGGAATCGGCGAAGTCCCGTAAATCCGGGGGAATCTCGAACGGCCGTGCCGGGGCCCTCGTGGAATTGTTCCCCGGGTCCCCGGCATTCGCTCCGGCGCACGCCGGGGCGCGCGAGGGGAGCGCGCGGATCGGTCCCGCCGGGGCCGGCCGCGCCGGGCCCGGACGTGGTGCCGGGCGGGCCGGTGCCCCTACGATCGGCGCGGGAGCGTCGTCCTGTCGCCCGGCGGCGCCCCGGGACCGACCGACGGCGGCGGAGGAATGCGGACGATGACGGCCACCCCCTTTCTGGTCCTGCGCGGTGGCGAATCGGTTCTCCGCTTCGCGGGCGGGCCGGTGACCCTGCACCGCCCGGACAAGGAACACCACATACCGCTGGCGGCGATCTCCTTCGTGCACGCCGAGGGGCGGTCCGTCGCGATCGTCCTGACGGCGTCCGGGGCCGACGAACCGACGATCTACCGGGTCGCCGGCGTCGACGAGGCCGACGCGCTCGTCTTCGCGGACGCCGTGACCGCGGCCCTCCCGGAGACCCCGGCACCGGACGGCGCCGCGCTCGTCACGACCAGCGCGCCGCACGCGCCGGAGCCCGTCGCCGGCGCCCGCGGCGTCCCCTGGAAGCCGGTCGCGGCCGCCGTGGCCGCGGCCGTCCTGCTGATCGCCCTGGCGGTGTTCGCCACAAGGGGCTGACCCGGGCCCGCTTCCGGCTTTACGATCATGCCCATGCCCATACCCATCGCCTCCCTCCCGGTCCTCGTGGGCCGGGACGGGATCGTCCTGTCCGTCGAGAACGAGGGCCTGGTCCTCGACCTCCCGACGGAGCAGATCGTCTTCACCGCCGACGGCCTCGGCCGGCTTCGCGCCGAGGGCGGGACGGTCCTGATCGAACTGCGGGCGAAGACCGGGGCGACACCGCGCGTCCACCGCATCGACGACGTCGACCCGGACGGGGCGGTCCTCTTCGTCGACACGATCAACGACCTGCTCGCCAACCGGACGGACCGGGACGACGTCGACGGCGCCCGCTTCGCCGCGATCCGCTCACTGGCCCCGCGGTGGCGCCACCGGTTCGCCCGCCGGGTCCGGCGGGGCGTCCTCTTCTACCTGCTCGCGCTGGTCGTGCTCGCGGTGGTCGCCGGATCCCTGGGCCACTGGGACGTCGTCATCGTGGAGATCCCGGTGGGCGGCATCAGCGGGCTGGCGCTCGGATTCGGCGCGTACGGGGTCGGGGACGGCCTGCGCGAGCGATGGCTGCGGCGGCACGGGGTCGCGGTGACCGCCACCCGGGCCACGTCGCCGGGCGCGTACATCTACCCCGACGGGACCGGCGACTACCGGATCTTCGTGCACGGCAGGGCCGGCGCGGCCATCACCGCGTACTACCCGCCGGGGGACCCGGCGGACGTGGACGTGCCCCTGCCGCCCTTCACCCGGCTGGCGAGAACGGTCGGCGGCGGCTTCCTGCTGGCCTGCGGGATCGCGGGCACGGTCGCGCTCGCGGTGCTGACCGTGACGTCGTTCAGCACCTCAGGCGGACTTTGAGAAGTCATAAGCCTGCCTTATGGGGGCATAGACCGGGGTCGGGTACCACTTCGCGCGGAATGTTAATTAGGGTGGCCTAAGTGTCGGCGGCTCCGCCGCACGCCGTATGCGAAGGGAACCCAGTCATGCCCCGCCCCCTCCGGGTCGCGATCGTCGGCGCCGGCCCCGCCGGCATCTACGCCGCCGACGCGCTGCTGAAGTCCGACACCGCCACCGAGCCGGGCGTGTCCATCGACATCTTCGAGCGGATGCCGGCCCCCTTCGGCCTCATCCGCTACGGCGTCGCCCCCGACCACCCCCGGATCAAGGGCATCATCACCGCCCTCCACCAGGTCCTCGACAAGCCGCAGGTCCGCCTCTTCGGCAACGTGAACTACGGCACCGACGTCCACCTCGACGACCTGCGGTCCTTCTACGACGCCGTGGTCTTCTCCACCGGCGCCATGTTCGACCGCGAGCTGAGGATCCCCGGCGTCGAGCTGGACGGCTCCTTCGGCGCCGCCGACTTCGCCTCCTGGTACGACGGCCACCCGGACGTCCCGCGCACCTGGGACCTGTCCGCCGAGAAGGTCGCCGTCCTCGGCGTCGGCAACGTGGCCCTCGACGTCGCCCGCATCCTCGCCAAGACCGCCGAGGAGCTGCTGCCGACCGAGATCCCGGCCAACGTCCACGAGGGCCTGAAGGCCAACAAGGCCGTCGAGATCCACGTCTTCGGCCGCCGCGGCCCGGCCCAGGCCAAGTTCAGCCCCATGGAACTGCGCGAGCTCGACCACTCGCCGAACATCGAGGTCATCGTCAACCCCGAGGACATCGACTACGACGAGGGCTCGATCGCCGAGCGCCGCAAGAACAAGCAGACCGACATGGTCGCCAAGACCCTGGAGAACTGGGCGATCCGCGACGTCGGCGACCGCCCGCACAAGCTCTTCCTGCACTTCTTCGAGTCCCCGGTCGAGATCCTCGGCGAGGACGGCCGGGTCGTCGGCCTGCGCACCGAGCGCACCGAACTCGACGGCACCGGCAACGTGAAGGGCACCGGCGTCACCACCGACTGGGACGTCCAGTCCGTCTACCGCGCCGTCGGCTACCTCTCCGACGAGCTGCCCAAGCTCCCCTGGGACACCGTCAGCGGCACCGTCCCGGACCAGGGCGGCCGGGTGATGGAGGGCGACGAGCACATGGCCTCCACCTACGTCACCGGCTGGATCCGCCGCGGCCCGGTCGGCCTCATCGGCCACACCAAGGGCGACGCCAACGAGACCGTCGCGAACCTCCTGGAGGACTTCGCCGCCGGCCGGCTCCTCACCCCGGCCAGCCCGGAGACCGACGCGATCGTCGCCTTCCTGGAGGGCAAGGGCCTCACCTACACGACGTGGGAGGGCTGGTACGCGCTCGACGCCGCCGAGAAGGCGCTCGGCGAGCCGCAGGGCCGCGAGCGCGTGAAGATCGTCGAGCGCGAGGACATGCTCCGCGCCAGCGGCGCGATCGACTGACACCGGCGGACCCCCGCCGACGAGCGGCCCTCCCCCGCCCGGTCCTACGCTGGAAGGACCGGAAGGGGTGAGGGCCGTGTCCGCACCCGTCGTCGACCGGGCCGGTCCGGCCCGGGACGCGGTGGCCCACGAGCGCTGGGCCGAGGCGTACACGCTGCTGCACGCCCGCGACCGGCACCCCGACGCGGCGCTGACCGCCGACGACCTCGCCGCGCTCTCCGACGCCGCCTGGTGGTCCGGACACCTCGACGAGTCCGTCGCGGCCCGGCTGCGGGCCCACTCCGCCCAGGTGGCCGCCGGCGACCACCGCGGCGCGGGGGCGACCGCCTGGTGGCTCCACGAGGAGTACGCCGCCCTGGGCCGGCCCGCCGTCGCGGCCGGCTGGCTGCACCGCGCCCACCACCACCTGGACGGGCTGCCGCCCTGCCCCGAGCAGTCCCTCCTCGCCTGGACCGAGGCCGAGGCGGCCACCGCACGCGGCGACGGACCTGCCGCCCTGGCCGCCGCCGCCCGGACGACCCGCCTCGCCGAGGACTCCGGCGGCCCCGACCTGCGGGCCCTCGGCCGCCAGGCCGCATCCGCCGCCCTGCTCGCCCAGGGCCGCCGCGCCGAAGGGCTCGCGCTGCTCGACGAGGCCGTGCGCGCGGCCGCCGCCGGCGAGCTGAGCAGCCTCTTCACCGGCCGGCTGTACGACCTGGCCCTCACCGCGTGCATGGAGGCCGCCGACCTCGGACGGGCCGTCGCGTGGACCCGCATCGCGAGGGAGTGGTGCGCCACGGCGGACGACGGCGAGAACCCCTTCCGCGGGGTCCTCCGGGCCCACCGGGCCGCAGTCCTCGACCTGCTCGGCGCATGGACGGCGGCCGAGGACGAGGCGCTGCGGGCCTGCCGGGAGGTGCCGATCGACCGCCTGGAGTCGGCGGCCGCCGCGTACTGCGTCGCCGGTGACGTCCAGCGCCGCCAGGGCCGCCCGGACGAGGCCGCCCGCTCCTACTCCCACGCGTACGAACTGGGCCGGCTCCCCCAGCCCGGCCTCGCCCTGCTGCGGCTCGCGCAGGGCCGCGCGGAGGCGGCGGCGGCCGGGCTGCGGCTCGCCCTGGCCTGCCGGGACGCCGGCCACGGCCCGCTGGTCCGGGCCCGCCTGCTGGCCGCCTCCGCCGAGGTCGCCCTCGCCACCGGAGCCGTACGGGACGCGGCGGACGCGGCGGCGGAGCTCGACGTCCTGGCCGGGGACGTGCCCCTGCTGCGCGCCCTCGCCGACACCGCGGCCGGCGCGGTGGCCCTGGCCGAGGAGCCCGAGGCGGCGCCGCCGGTGCTGCGGCGGGCCCTCGACGGATGGCTGCGGCTGCGGGTGCCGTACGAGGCGGCGCGGGTGCGGATGCTGATCGCTGCGGCGGCTCGGGCGGCCGGGGACGAGAAGGCCGCCCGGTCGGAACTGGCCTCCGCCCGGGACGCCTTCGAGCGGCTGGGCGCCGGTCCGGACGCCCGCCGGGCCGCCGCGCTGCCGACGGCGGCCCCGGGGGCATCGCCCCCGCCGGGCACGACCCGGTCCGCACGGCCCGTCCGGCCCGTCCGGTCGACGGCGAGGGAAGGGGCGGTCAGGAGACGGTGCGCGCGGTGGCGAGCAGCCGCAGGACGTCCTCGGGCGGCAGTCCGAGCGCCGTGCCGACGGTGCCCAGGACCTCCTGCTCGGCCGGGCTGTAGCCGCCGTCGGCGAGCGCGATCCGGGCCGCCTGGAGGAGCAGCGCCTCCCGGCCGGCGGGCTCCAGGTGCGGGGTGAGCGGGGCGACGGCCTCGTGGATCTCGATGGCGAGGAGGGCGCCCTCGGGGTTGATCTCCGGCATGAAGCGTCCGGTGTCGGCCTCCAGCGCCTCGACCAGGTCGACGAGCTGGACGGCCGTGCAGTCGGCGTAGCCGGCGGACCGGACGGCGTGCACGGCCCGGTCCAGGACCTCGCGGGAGCCGGTGCCGCCGGCCGCGAGCACGGCCAGGGCGACGGTGTGGACGGCGTCCCGCAGCATCCCGGAGAAGCGGCCGGTGGTCGGCCGCTCCAGCACCTCGGTGCCGAAGTGGGTGTGGCAGGCGGCGCACTCCACGACCGGCCCGGTACAGCCCCGGGGCAGCAGGGGGACGCCGAGGACGGCGAACCGGCGCCGGCCGGTGCGCCGCCGGTAGTTGCGGTCGCCGCCGCACTCCTCGCAGAAGAACTCGCCGTCGCCGATGGTGTTCCAGGAAGTGCGGATGCCGCAGACGGTCAGCTTCCCACCACGTGTTTTCCGGGCAGAACGCACGCGCACCTCCTCAACGGCCCGGCTGCACTGCCGGTGCGTTGGCGTGATGTTAGCCACATCCATGATGTGGCGTCAGCACCTCGTCCGTACTTCGCACCGGATCTGGCCGAGACACGACACCGGGGTTTCAGGCCCGGCGGCGGCGCTTCGCGAAGGCCAGGAAGCCTCCGCCGAGCAGCAGGGCGCCGACGGCCGCCCCGATGACGCCGGGCCCGATGGCCGAACCGGTCGTCGCGAGATCACCCTCCGGGGTGGTCGCGGAGGGGGCGGGGGTCGCCCCGGTCTCCTCGGGGGCGGCCGGCGGCGCGGTGCTCTCCGCCGGGGTGTCCGAGGGGGTGTCCGAGGGGCCGGCGGAGGGGGTGGACGAGGGCTGCCCGGTGGGGGTGGCGGAGGGGCTGCCGGTCTCCTGCGGGGCGGGCGCGGTGGTGGACGGCGTCGCGGTGGGCGCGGGGGTGTCGGTCGGCTTCGGGGGCTCCGGGGTGACGACCGGTCCGGGGGTGGTCACCCGGGGCAGGCAGCCGGTGAAGTTCATCTGGTGGGTCTCGGCGCCGGGGGCGGTGTCGAGGGACTCGGCGACGAGGGAGCCGTTGATGTGGCCGCTGGTCATGGTGACGGCGGCGCGGGGCGCGAGGATCGCGCCGGGCCAGGCGGAGGAGTTCTTCCTGAGGGTCTCGGCCTGCGGGAAGTTCCACAGCAGCTTGGACCGGATGCTCTTGTGGCCGTCGGTGTGCCGGTCGTAGTCGTCCTGGACGTACGCGCCGCCCTCCGAGATCCAGACGCCGGAGGTGGGCTTGGCGCCCATGTCGTACGAGGTGCCGATGACGTTCACGAGGGTGGAGGAGCCCACCGGGACCTTGAGGTAGATCTCGCCGGCCTTCTCCAGGTCGGCGGCGCTCACGGCGAAGACGTTCAGCTCCGCGTCGGTGCCGGTGAGGTAGAGGCTCCGGCCGTCCTGGCCGCCGGCCGCCTCGCCGTTGGGCCGCTCGCCCGCCCAGCCGGCCGAGAGGGTCCGCAGGTGGGCGAACTCCTTGCCGAAGTCGACCGGGGACGGGCCCTCGGTGATCGGGCCGTCGACGCCGAAGCCGCCGTCCGCGGCGGAGGCGTCCACGACCTTGCCGGCCGTGCCCGAACCCTTCACCAGGACCACGCCGTTGGCCTTGAGGGTGCCGCCGACGACGAGGCTGTGACCGCCGGGCAGCCGGGCGAGGTCGGTGTCGGAGAGGCGGGAGCCGACCGAGAAGCCGGACGCGTCCGGCGTGCCGAAGGTCGCGTCGCCGCCGACGGCCACCGCGCCCTCGGAGTCCGCGTGCCGCACCGAGTCCCGCTCCACGAACTCCGCGTACAGCCCGGCGGTGCCGAGCGGATCCACGACGCATTCCGGGCCGGCGGCGGAAGCGGTGGGGGCCCAGGCGAGGGCGGCTCCGGTCACCGCGAGGACGGTGGCCACGGAAGCGGACGTGCGCATGCGGAACTCCAGGTCAGGGAGTACGGGGGAGGGATGGTCCGTACCATCCGCCAGACCTTGATGTGCCGTCAACCACCCCCATATGACACCGATTCCGGCATGTCCGCATGATCTTCCTTAAGCGAGCCTGAAACCGTGACGCACCTCACACGCGAAGGCGCCCCGCCCCCTCTCGGAGGGGCGGGGCGCCGGGCGCTCGCGAGGTCAGCGGGCGGAGCGGTTGACCGCCGAGACGACCGCCTTCAGGGAGGCGCGGGTGGTGTTGGCGTCGATGCCGATGCCCCACAGGACGCGCCCGTCGATGGCGCACTCGATGTACGAGGCGGCCTGCGCGGAGGCGCCCTCGCTCATGGTGTGCTCCTGGTAGTCCAGCAGGCGGGCGTCCACGCCGACCGACTGCAGGGCGGCGAAGAAGGCGGAGATCGGGCCGTTGCCGGCGCCGGTCAGGACGGTGTCGACGCCGTCGACGACCGCCTCGACGCGCAGGGTGTCGGTGCCGTCGGTGTCCGAGGTGGACTGGCCGGAGCGCAGCTGGATGCGGCCCCAGGCGTTGTCCGGGTTGGGCAGGTACTCGTCCTGGAAGACGGACCAGATCGCGGCGGGGGTGACCTCGCCGCCCTCGGCGTCGGTCTTGGCCTGGATGATCCGGGAGAACTCGATCTGCATCCGGCGGGGCAGGTCCAGCTTGTGGTCGTTCTTCAGGACGTAGGCGATGCCGCCCTTGCCGGACTGCGAGTTGACCCGGATGACGGCCTCGTAGGAGCGGCCGACGTCCTTGGGGTCGATGGGCAGGTACGGCACGGCCCACTCGATGTCGTCGACGGTGACGCCCTTCGCGGCCGCGTCGGCCTCCATGGCGTCGAAGCCCTTCTTGATGGCGTCCTGGTGGGAGCCGGAGAAGGCGGTGTAGACCAGGTCGCCCGCGTAGGGGTGGCGCGGGTGGACCTCCATCTGGTTGCAGTACTCGCTGGTGCGGCGGATCTCGTCGATCTGCGAGAAGTCGATCTGCGGGTCGACGCCCTGGCTGAACAGGTTCATGCCCAGGGTGACCAGGTCGACGTTGCCGGTCCGCTCGCCCTGCCCGAACAGGCAGCCCTCGATGCGGTCGGCGCCGGCCATGATGGCCAGCTCGGCGGCGGCGACGGCGGTGCCGCGGTCGTTGTGCGGGTGGACCGACAGGCAGACGTACTCGCGGCGGGTCAGGTTCCGCGACATCCACTCGAAGCGGTCCGCGTGCGTGGACGGCGTCGAACGCTCCACGGTGGCGGGCAGGTTGAGGATGATCTCGCGGCCGGGGCCGGGCTGCCAGACGTCGCAGACGGCCTCGCAGACCTCCAGGGCGAAGTCCAGCTCGGTGTCGGTGAAGATCTCCGGGCTGTACTGGTAGCCGAAGGTGGTCTCCGGGCCCAGCAGCTTCTCGGCGTACTCCATCACCAGGCGGGTGCCGTCGACGGCGATCTGCTTGATGTCGTCCTTGGAGCCGCGGAAGACGACCCGGCGGAAGGTCGGAGCGGTGGCGTTGTACAGGTGGACGGTGGCGCGCTTGGCGCCGACCAGGGACTCCACGGTCCGCTCGATCAGGTCCTCGCGGGCCTGGGTCAGGACGGAGATGGTGACGTCGTCCGGGATCGCGCCCTCTTCGATGATGGAGCGGACGAAGGCGAAGTCGGTCTCGCCGGAGGACGGGAAGCCGACCTCGATCTCCTTGTAGCCCAGGCGTACCAGCAGGTCGAACATCTCCCGCTTGCGGGCGGGCGACATCGGGTCGATCAGGGCCTGGTTGCCGTCGCGCAGGTCGGTGGAGAGCCAGCGGGGCGCCTTGGTGATGCGCTGCTCGGGCCAGGTGCGGTCCGGGATCTCGACGGCCTCGTACCGGCCGTACTTGTGGATCGGCATGCCGGACGGCTTCTGCTCGTGCGTCGCGTTGGTGATCGGCGTCGGACGGCTGACGAACGGAGACTGGGACATTGCGTAGGGCTCCTCGGGGTCCTGAGTGGGACGGCCGACTGTCGAACGCAACACCGAAACCCGCGGGGAGGGGGTCGGCCTACGACTACAGGCCCTCGCCGCGGCAGCTAAGGAGAAGCAGCCCGAAACGCATGATGTGCGTCACCATAGCCCAGGCCCGGGGAAGGCGGACGTCCTGTTCCAGTATGCGGGACGGCCGTGTCGTCAAGGCCGAAAGGTGACCCATCACTCCATTTCGCCAATCCCTGTCACATCTCGTGACAGTCGCGTCGCGCAGTGCCACATTGCCGGGTATGACCTCCCCCTTCTGCACGATCGTCCCGCCCCACCTGCTGGAGCACCTGGCCGCCTCGGCGAACCCCGCGGTCGCCGCGGCCGCCCGCCGCACCCTGATCGCGGACGCCTCGGCCCGCACGGCCCGGGTCCTGCCGCGCACCGCCGCCGCGCCCGCCGTCGCGCCGGCGGAGCCCGCGGCGCCGCGCCGGACCGTGTACGACGCGGAGCGCCGCACCGCGCTGCCCGGGGTGAAGGTCCGCGACGAGGGCGAGGAGGCGACGGCCGACGCCACCGTCAACCGCGCCTACGCGGGCCTCGGCGCCACCTTCGCGCTCTTCCGGGACGCCTTCGGCCGCGACTCGATGGACGGGGCCGGGCTGCCGCTGCTCGCGACCGTCCACTACGACGAGAAGTACGGCAACGCCTTCTGGAACGGCGAGCAGATGGTGTTCGGCGACGGCGACGACGAGATCTTCCTCGACTTCACGCTCCCGGTGGACGTCATCGGCCACGAGCTGGCGCACGGTTTCACCCAGTACACGGCGAACCTGGAGTACTTCAGCCAGTCCGGCGCGCTCAACGAGTCCGTCTCCGACGTCTTCGGCTCCCTGGTGAAGCAGCACGCGCTCGGCCAGACCGCCGACCGGGCCGACTGGCTGATCGGCGAGGGCCTCTTCCACCCGGACGTGGAGGGCACGGCGCTGCGCTCCATGAAGGCGCCCGGGACGGCGTACGACGACGACGTGCTCGGCAAGGACCCGCAGCCCGCGCACATGGACGACTACGTGCGCACCAGCCGGGACAACGGCGGGGTGCACATCAACTCCGGCATCCCCAACCACGCCTTCTACCTGGTGGCGACCGAGCTCGGCGGCCACGCCTGGGAGCGGGCCGGGCTGATCTGGTACGACGTCATGACAAGTGGAGCGCTCGCCCCCGAGACCCGCTTCGCCGAGTTCGCGGCGGCCACGGTGGCGGCGGCGAAGGCGCGGTACGGCGACGCGGCGGAGATCCAGGCGGTCATGAAGGCGTGGGCGGCCGTGGGCGTACCGACCGACTGAGCCGGCTGGTAGACAGGGCCCATGCGGATTCGAGTGCGGCGCACGGGTGGTTTCGCGGGCATCGAGCGGTCGGCGGAGGTGGAGGTCTCGGGCCCCGAGTGGGAGTCCCTGGCCTCCGCCGTCCTCGCGGGCCCGGAGGCCGGCCGGGGCGTCCCGGACGGCTTCGCGTACGAGATCACGGTCGACGGCCGGACCGTGCGGTGCGCGGACCCGCACCTCACCGACGCCCAGCGGACCCTCGTGACGAGGGTCCTCAAGGAGGGCGCGTGAGCTAGCGGCCGAAGAGGCGGCCCAGGAAGCCGGACTTCCGCTCCTCCGGGGGGCGGGCGGGCCCGACTTCGAGCTCCCAGGCGCCGTCCCCCATGACGACGCCCAGGACCAGGGGCCCCTCGGGGAGCGGCTTCGCCTCCTTCGGGCGCCGGCCCGTCTCGCTCGCCAGGATGGCCGGGTACGGGGCGGGGGCGCCGGGGCGGCGCGGCTTGTGGCCCTCGATGCGCAGCCACCCGGTCCCTTCGTCCGGGCGCATCCGGGAGACCAGCTCGCCCGCGGGCCCGGTGTGGAGGAGGACGTCGGAGCCCTGCCCGGCGGCCGCCTCGCCGAGCATGCGCGCCGCGCTGAGTGGCCGGATCACGACCACCCACTCGTCCCAGTCCTGGCACACGACGGTGAAGCGCAGGGGGTACAGGTTGTCGCACCACATCACCCGCCGGTCGACTCGGTGGGGCGGGAAGCTCCTGGCGAGATGGACGGCCTCCTTGCCGTTCCAGTCGACGGAGTCCATCCAGAAGATGCCGGAACCCTTCCGGGCGACGTCGACCAGGACGTAGCCGGGCGGGACCGTCTCCTCCATGGCGAACTTCGCGTCGCCCCTGCCGGTGTACACGATGTCCTCGAACTCCCCGCCGAGGATCCCGGCGACCGCGGTCCTCCCGGGGGACGGAGCGGGTGAGCCGGCGATCAGGTCGGTCCACCATCCGCCGGCCGCGAGGTCGATCCGGTGCGGGGGCCGCGCGCGGTCCTCCCCCGGCGAGTCGGCGCCGACGGCCGGTGCGCCGTCCGCGGCGGAGCCCGTACCCGAGCCCGTACCCGAGCCCGAGCCCATACCCGAGCCGGCACCCGAACCCGTACCCGTACCCGCGCCCGACGACTTGCCGACGCCCGGGATGTCCAGCGGAACCGGTCCGGCCTGCCCTGTCTGCCCGGGGTCCGGCAGGTCCTCCCCCTTGCTGATCTGCGTCACGGCGTCATGCTGACACGCCGTCCCCCGAATGGTCGACGGTCGGGTGCGGCGGGGCCGGGACGCCGAGGCCGGTGAAGGGGGTGACGAGGAGGGCGTACTGCTCCGGGGGGAGCATCCCGCGCTTGAGGACCGCGCGGGTGGCGATGCAGATCGCGGACTTGGCGTCGGAGTGGAGCCCCGCGAGGTGGCCGTCCAGCTCGTCGGCGCGGGGCAGCAGCGCGCCGCGGACCCGGTGCGTGAGCGCCGAGTCCTGCGCCGCCGACGGCCGCGCCGCGCGACTCGCCTCCCGGCCGCCCCGGGACCGGTCCTCGACCATGCGGTCCCAGGCGGTGGCGAGGGCGGCGGGCGGCAGGGCGACCGCCGCGTCGACGAAGCGGACGGTCGCGTCGTCGAGCACGGTCAGAAGCCCAGGCGGCGGAGCTGCTTGGGGTCGCGCTGCCAGTCCTTGGCGACCTTGACGTGCAGGTCGAGGAAGACCGGGGTGCCGAGGAGGGCCTCGATGTGCTTGCGGGACTTCATCCCGACCTCCTTCAGGCGGCTGCCCTTGGGGCCGATGATGATGCCCTTCTGGCTGGGGCGCTCGATGTACACGTTGGCGTGGATGTCGAGCAGCGGCCGGTCGGCGGGGCGGCCCTCGCGCGGGATCATCTCCTCGACGACGACCGCGATGGAGTGCGGCAGCTCGTCGCGTACGCCTTCGAGCGCGGCCTCGCGGATCAGCTCGGCGACCATGACCTGCTCCGGCTCGTCCGTGAGGTCGCCCTCCGGGTAGAGCGGCGGGGACTTCGGGAGGAGCGGGATGAGCAGGTCGGCGACGAGCTGGACCTGCTTGTCGCCGACGGCGGAGACGGGCACGATCTCCGCCCACTCGATGCCGAGCTCGCGGCCGAGCTGGTCGATGGCGATCAGCTGCTCGGCGAGGGTCTTGGAGTCGACCAGGTCGGTCTTGGTGACGATGGCGACCTTGGGGGTCTTCTTGATCTCGGCGAGCTCCTTGGCGATGAAGCGGTCGCCGGGGCCGAGCTTCTGGTCGGCGGGCAGGCAGAAGCCGATCACGTCGACCTCGGCCCAGGTGGTGCGGACGACGTCGTTGAGCCGCTCGCCGAGGAGGGTGCGCGGCTTGTGGAGGCCGGGGGTGTCGACCAGGATCAGCTGCGCGTCCGGGCGGTGCACGATGCCGCGCACGGTGTGCCGGGTGGTCTGCGGCCGGTTGGAGGTGATCGCCACCTTCTGGCCGACCAGAGCGTTCGTGAGGGTGGACTTGCCCGCGTTGGGGCGCCCGACGAAGCAGGCGAAGCCCGCCCGGTGGGGGGCGGTGTTCTCATCGGTCTCTTCACTGCGCACGCTCATGGGGGCCATTGTCCCCGATGACGGGCCGCGTCACGTACTCAGTGCCCGGCTCACCGTCCCGGCCGGGCCCGGCGGCGCCGGATCCGCCATCCGGCGAGGCCTCCGGCGGCGGCCAGGAGCAGCACGGTGGCGGCGAGCCAGGGCAGGGCGAGGAAGCCGACGCCGGCGCTCACCCGGACGTCCTTGGCGGTGGCGACGAGGGTCAGCTCGCCCCAGTCGAGCTGCGGCGAGCCGATCCACCGCTCGGTGAGCCGGATCCGCTGCCGGGGCAGCAGCTCGGACGGCACCTGGGCGAGGTCGCGGTCGAGCAGGGTGCGGCCGAAGAGCCCCTCGGCGGTGAGGACGACCTTGGGGTCGAGGGTGACGTTGCCCCGGTTGTGGAGGGTGTACGAGAGGACGGCGGTGGAGTCCCGGGTGCCGGGGACGACCGGCCGGTCCTGCTCCAGGGTGACGTCCTCGACGGCGAGCGCGGGCACGGCCGGGCCGCTGACCTTGAGGTAGACGCGGGCGCCGACGGCCCGCTGGATCCCCATGGCGACGGAGCCGCCGCCGGGGGTGATCCGCTCGTCGAGGGCGACGACGGCGCCGGGGTGGTCGCCGGGGTCGGCGTCGGCGGGGACGGTGAGGGTGAAGGGGACGGTGACGGCGGAGCGGGCCGGGACGGTGACCCTGGTGCGCGCGGGTTCGATCCAGGCGCCGGCGCCGGTCTGCCGCTCCTTCAGGGTGCGCAGGGCGAAGCCGCCGTCGCGCTCGGTGTTGTAGGCGTCGGCGCCGTAGAGCCGGAAGGTGAGCGGGGCGGCGGTCTTGTTGGTGACGGTGACCCGGTCGCGCAGGGTGGCGCCGGGGTCGGCGGTGAGGAAGAAGTAGGGGCGTTCGCCGAGGCGGGCGGCGGCCGGGTAGACCGCCCACTCGCCGTTCTCGGCGGCCTGGGCGGCCGGCGCCCCGAGGAGCAGCAGGGCGGCGCTCAGGAGGAGGACGTACAGCTTGCGTCGCACGGTGCGGAACCCCCGGGGGTGCGGTCGGGAGGGACGGGAGACGGCCTCGGGGCCGGCCGGGGGTGCGCCCGGCCGGCCCGTCGGCCGCGGTCAGGACAGCGTCAGCGTCAGGACGCCCGCGTAGCTGCCGGGGGCGGTGAACGCCGGGACGTCCAGCGCGAGCTGGGCGTCGAGGGTGAACTCGCCGCCGGTGAGCGTGCCGTTCGCCGTGGAGGCGAGGGTGGCGCCGGCGCCGACGGGTCCGGCGGAGCCGGCCGTGCAGGCGCTGGGGCTGCCCTCCTTGGCGACGCAGGCGGGGGTCCAGCTGAGCCGGTCCGCGCCGATGGCGCCGCCGGGGCCGGTGAAGTCGGTGACCTTGCCGGTCACGGACCAGCCCGCGGGGCCGCCGCGGAAGTCCTTGACCGTCACCGTCTGCAGGGCGCCGGTGGCCGCGCCGCCGGTGCCGAAGTCGACCGCGGAGAGCGCGACGGCGTCGCCGGCCTGGGTCATGGACAGTTCGCCCGCGGTGACCGAGGCGGTGATCCGCTGGCTGTTCGGCGGGGGCGGGGTGTCGTCGACGACCTGGTACGCGACCGGGCCGGCGCCCTTCTCGGCGTTCCAGGATCCGCCTTCGTACGCCACGATCCCGGTGGTGGCCAGGTCGTTCACCTTGAGCCGGGCGACGAAGCCGCCCGCGCTGTCGGTGGTGACGGTCATCCGGTCGGCGGTCTCCGCCGCTCCGGCGCGGGCGGCCACGGTCACCTCGGTGAGCGGGGTGAACTTGGCGCCGGTGACGGTCACCCGGACGCCGGGGGCGCCGGAGGTGGCGCCGAGTTCGAGGGTCCGCTCGTTGGGCACGGTCTGGTCGCCGGCCTGGACCGTCTCGGAGACGGGGGCGGGCGGGTTGAGGACCGTGCAGGGGGTGTCCAGCTCCATGATGTAGCTGGTGTGGATGTTGTAGTCGCCCGGCGAGAGGGTGATCGCGCCGGGGGCGGTGACCGTGAAGCTGCCGGTCATGGAGAAGCCCGGGAAGGCGCCCTTGCCGGGGACCGGCGGGTTCTTCTTGGGGCCGGTGACGCTGACCGCGCCGGTCTGGGCTCCGCCGAGGACGACCTTGCCGGTGGGGGTGAGGATGTCGGCCGGGAGCGCGAGGTCCACCGGGTTGGACGCGGCGGGCTTGGTGATCGAGTAGGTCACGCTGACCGTGTCGCCGACCTTGGGGTTGGCGTTGTCGACCGAGATCACGGCGGTGGTGACGCCCTCGATGGGCGGGATGCCGGCGATGGGCGGCGGGACGCAGCGGGTGGGGAATTCCACCGACTGCCCGGTGCCGGACGCCTGCGCCGGGGCGGCGAGCGCGCCGCCGGCCGCGAACGCGAGGGCGGTGGCGCCGAGGACGGCGGTCCAGCGCCGTCTTCGGGCCGCCGCCCGGGTTCGGGTGAATGCCATGTGAGTGCCCCCTCCTGAGGGTCGAGAGGGCGCCATTGACGGCTGGGGGGCGAGAGAAGTCAATAACGACGGAACCCATCGACTGATGACCCATCAGATCGTGTCAAGATCGGCCGATGTACCGACTTCTCCGGCATGTCGGCGGGCATGCCGAGGACCGGGGGGGCGGCCCCGCCCGCGCCGCGGTCGGGGTGGGGGGGGTGATTGCGGGGCTGAAGATGTTGGATAGCTGTTAGAAAAACCGGCGCGG
>NZ_JBHYKM010000012.1:20546-78886 GCF_042741435.1 Streptomyces sp. NPDC058955
CCACTCTCGCTCTCGCGCCCGCGCGCGCTCGCGCCCGCCTCTCTGCGGGGGGGGGGGCGCCGCCCCGGGGCGCGGCCCCCCCCCCCCCCCCCCCCGGTCGTGACGTGCGCGGTGGATCAGCGGTGGATCAGCGGTGGATCAGCTGATGACGAACGGGCCCGGGGACTGCGACGTGACCGCGTCGCAGTTCACCGTGACGCCGAAGATGACCAGCTTGAGGGCGACCCCGGCGAAGTACGAGTTGAGACTGTCGCCGGCCACCACGTTCGTCGCGGTCAGCGGGCCCAGCTTCGCGGCCCCGCCGGCCGGGATCGCCGGGTTCTTCTTGCCGGTGAAGACCCGGTCGGGTCCGGTGGAGTTGTCCAGGATCAGCGTGGAGCTGATCGTGTCCGCGCCGACCGAGATCGGCGAGGTCACGGGCGAGTCGATCCACACCTGGGCGGTGGTCCCCGAGTGGGTCATGGTGAGGGTGGCGGGGCCGCCGCCCCACGAGCCGCAGTCGTACGACGCCGTGACCGAGCCGGGCGAGACGGCGGCGGAGGCCGTGGGGGCGAAGGCGAGCGAGGTCGCGGCGAGGCCCGCGGCGAGTGCTCCGGCCGCCCCCAAGGTGCTTCTTCTCATGGCGAGTTCGTACCCCTTCCGATGACGAACGCAGGGGTGCGGGCACTGCGTGGAATGGCGGAGATCTGACGGCCCGTCGGACCGTTCGCCGCCTATTGACGCGCAGACGGCACGGGAAGGCAAGAGAAGTCGCGGAGATCCTTCACAAACGCGCAAGGGCCCGGCCGTGGCCGGACCCCGCGCCTCGGGCGTACGGTGCTCAGCCCGCCGTGACGGCCGACCGCAGCTGCCCGTCCGGGCCCGCGAGCAGCACCGGCGTCTCCGGTCCGCCCAGGTCCCGGACGGCCGCCCGGTCCTCGTCGGACGCGGCCTCGGCGGCGGACACCACGGCCGCCGCCACCAGCGACTGCGCGCCGCTCGCGACGGCCATCGCCACGGCCGTCCGCAGCGCGCTCAGCTTCAGCGACTCCAGCTCCACCGTGCCCGCCACATAGGTGCGGCCGGTCTCGTCCCGTACCGCCGCGCCCTCGGGCACGCCGTTGCGGGCGCGGGCGCTGCGCGCCAGCGTGATGATCTTCAGGTCCTCGGCGCCGAGGTCGCCGTGCTCACTGCTGAGTGTCATGGACCGAGCATAGGTCGGGGCTCCCGGTCAGCCCGCCAGCGGGTACATCGCCCCCCGGCGGCCCTCCGGCGAGACCAGCCACGCCAGCTTCGCCTCGGTGTCCGCCTCCGGGAGCGGGGCGTGCAGCACGATCACCAGGTCCGGGCGGGCCGGCACCCGCAGCTGGGTGGCCTCCACGTGCAGCGGACCGGCCAGCGGGTGGTCCAGGATCTTGCGGGTCTGGCCGCCGGGCATGACGTCCCGCTGGTCCCACAGCTCCGCGAACTCGGGGCTGGCCGCCCTGGCGTCCTCGACCACGGCCCGGAACCCCTCGTCGTCCGGGTGCTCCGAGCAGGCGGCCCGGAACTGGGCGACGACCTTGGGCGCCAGCTGCTCCCAGTCCTCCGCCCGCGAGCGGTAGATCGGATCGGTGAAGAACGAGATCAGGCAGTTCTGGACGATCTCCGGGCGCATGCCGAGGACGATGGACGCCGAGTCGTTGTACATGATCGTGTTCCAGTACACGTCCATGATGTGCGCCGGGAACGGCATCCACGCGTCGATGAGCCGGCGCAGCCCGTGGCACATGTCCCGCGCGTCCGGGGCCACCTCCGGCGCGGGCGGGTTGAGCCCCGCGAGCAGGTACAGATGGCGCCGCTCCGCCGGGCTGAGCCGCAGCACCCGCGCCACCGAGTCGATCACCTGCGGGGAGACGGTGATGTCCCGCCCCTGCTCCAGCCACTGGTACCAGGAGACCCCCACGCCGGCGAGGACCGCGACCTCCTCGCGGCGCAGCCCCGGGGTGCGGCGCCGGGCACCGCCGTCGGGCAGGCCGGCCTCGGCGGGGGTCACCCGGGCGCGACGGCTCATCAGGAACTCGCGCAGTTCGGACAGTCGGTGCGCCTTGGCGGTGGCGCTCCCCAGTGCCGTGGCCACGTGTGCCTCCCCCTGGATGCGTGGTGGTGCGACCAACAGGATAAGTTCCCGCTCCCCAGCCGTGTTCCCGCGCCGTGAGAGTCGTGACCATGACGACTCTGTCCTCTCCCCCGACTCCCGGCACCGGTCCGGCCTCCCCCGCCTTCTCCGGACGGGCCCGGCTCGTCCTCGTGGTGCTGTGCGCCGCCCAGTTCATGGTGGCCCTGGACTTCTCCGTCCTGAACGTGGCGCTGCCGGTGCTCGGCGCCGACCTCGGCCTCGGCCCGTCGGCCCTCCAGTGGGCGGTCACCGCCTTCGCGCTGCCGTCCGGCGGCTTCCTGCTGCTGTCCGGCCGGCTCGGCGACCTGTACGGGCGCAGGAAGCTGTTCCTGGCGGGCCTCGCCCTCTTCGGCGCCGCCTCGCTGCTCGCCGCCCTCGCCTGGGACCCGGCCTCCTTCCTCACCGGGCGCGCCCTGCAGGGCCTCGGCGCGGCCGCGATCGTGCCGACCGGCATGTCCCTGCTGACGACCTCCTTCCCGGAGGGCCCGCAGCGCGACCGGGCGCTCGGCATCTCCGGCACCCTGCTGTCCCTGGGCTTCACCATCGGGATGGTCCTCGGCGGGGTCATGACCGACACCCTGGGCTGGCGGTCCACCATGGGGCTGCTCGCCGTCTTCACCCTGATCGTGCTCCCGCTCGCGCCGGGCCTGCTGCCCGAGTCGCGCACCGCGGAGCGGCCCCGGCTCGACGTGCCGGGCGCGGTGACGGTCACCGGCGGTCTGCTCTCCCTGATCTACGCCCTGTCGACGGCGGCCGAGCGCGGCTTCGGCGGCACCGACGTGCTCGTCGGCCTGGTCGCCGGCGTGGTGCTCCTGGTGGCCTTCGTGGTCGTGGAGTCCCGCAGCCCGTCGCCCCTGGTGTCGCTGCCGATGCTGAAGCGGCGCACCGTCGCCCTCGGCAATCTGGGCGGGCTCGTGACCTTCTCGATGATGTCGGTGGTCGTCTTCGTGCTGACCCTGTACCTGCAGCGGACCCTGGGGCTCTCCGGCTTCCTCACCGGCCTGATCTTCGGGGCGCAGGGCGTCGTCTCGGTCTTCACCGGGTCCGTGGTCCCCCGGGTGATCGGCCGGTTCGGAGCCCGCCGCACCCTGGTGTTCTCGCTCGCGGGCCAGGGCGTGTTCGTGGCGGCGCTCCTGGGCATCGGCGCGGAGTCGGGCGCGCTCCTCGCCGCCGTCGCCGTCTCGCTGGCCTCCATGTGCCACCTCGGCGCGATCATCTCGTACGGCGTGACCGTCACCTCCGGCGTCCCGGACGAGGAGCAGGGTCTGGCGACCGGACTCGTCACCACGACCCAGCAGGTCGGCATCACCGTCGGCATCCCGCTGCTCGGCGTCCTCGCCACCACCGGCGACAGCCTCTACGGGGGCGTCCGCACGGTCCTCGCGCTGGACGCGGCGATCGTGCTGGCGGCGGCGGCCGTCCTCGCCCTCGGCCTGCGGCGCGCGCGGTGAGTCACGGCCGGTCGAGGCGGAGCCGCACCGCCTTCGGCAGGCCGGCGACGACCAGGTCGTACGAGTCCTCGATGAGCTCCCGGACCATCCGGTCCGGGAGCCCGGCCACCTCCACCGTGTTCCAGTGGCGCTTGTTCATGTGGTAGCCGGGGGTGATCGCCGGGTGCTCCTCGCGGAGCCGTACGGCGTCCTCCGGATCGCACTTCAGATTGACCCGCAGCGGCTCGCCGTCCAGCCAGGAGAGCGCGAACATCTTCCCCGCCACCTTGAAGACCGAGGTGTCGGGCCCGAAGGGGAACTCCTCCGTGGCGTCGTTGAACTCCAGGCAGAAGGCGCGCAGCCGGTCCGGGGTCATTCCTGGTCCGCCCCCTCCGCTCCGGCCGGGGCGACCGGCTCGACGAGCACGGTGACGATCTTGTTCCGGCGGCCGGCCGGGGCCTCGGCGGTCAGCCTCAGCTCCCGCCCGTCCGGCAGGGCGACGACGGCCGCGGCGCCGGCGATCGGGACCCGGCCGAGGGCCTTGGCGAGCAGCCCGCCGACGGTCTCCACGTCCTCGTCGTCGAACTCGTCGGGGCCGAAGCCGTACAGCTCGCCGAGGTCGCCGATGTCGAGGCGGGCGGTGACCCGGTGGCGTTCGTCGCCGAGCTCCTGGACCGGCGGCAGCTCCCGGTCGTACTCGTCGGTGATCTCGCCGACGATCTCCTCCAGGATGTCCTCGATGGTGACGATGCCGGCCGTGCCGCCGTACTCGTCGATGACGACGGCGACGTGGTTGCGCTCCTGCTGCATCTCGCGCAGCAGGTCGCCGGCGTTCTTGGTGTCGGGGACGAAGGCCGCCGCGCGCATCGCGGTGGAGACCAGGTCGGCCTCGGCGTCGCGGTTGATGTGCGTCTTGCGGACCAGGTCCTTCAGGTACACGATCCCGACGACGTCGTCCTCGTTCTCCCCCGTCACCGGGATGCGGGAGAAGCCGGAGCGCAGCGCGAGGGTGAGGGCCTGCCGGACGGTCTTGTACCGCTCGATGCAGACGAGGTCCGTGCGCGGCACCATCACCTCGCGGACCAGGGTGTCGCCCAGCTCGAAGACCGAGTGCACCATCCGGCGCTCCTCGTCCTCGATCAGCGACTCCTGCTCGGCCAGGTCCACCATGGCCCGCAGCTCCGCCTCGGAGGCGAAGGGGCCCTTGCGGAAGCCCTTGCCGGGGGTGAGCGCGTTGCCGATGAGGATCAGCAGCTGCGGGATCGGGCCCATGATCCGGGCCAGCGGGACGAGGACGTACGCGGCGGCGGTGGCCGTGTTCAGCGGGTGCTGGCGGCCGATGGTGCGCGGCGAGACGCCGACGGCCACATAGGAGACCAGCACCATCACGGCGATCGCGACCAGCAGCGCCTCCCAGGTCTCCGGGAAGTACTCCAGGCAGGCGTAGGTGACGAGGACGCCGGCCGCCATCTCGCAGGCGACCCGGACGAGCAGCGCCACGTTGAGGTAGCGGGTCGGGTCGGAGGCGACCTGGGTGAGCTTCTCGGCGCCGCGCCGTCCGGAGCGGAGGGCCTCGGCGGCGCGGAAGGCGGAGACGCGGGCGAGCCCGGCCTCGGCGCAGGCGGCCAGCCAGGCGACGACGACCAGGGCGACCGCGCCGAGGATCAGCTGGATGCTCATCGGGCGCGCGGGGTCAGTTGACGGTGGGGGCGGGCGACGGGCCGGTGAGGCCCTTCTCGGCGCGCCAGCCGTCGACGATCGCCGCCTGGAGGCCGAACATCTCGGCCTTCTCGTCCGGCTCCTCGTGGTCGTAGCCGAGCAGGTGGAGGACGCCGTGGACGGTGAGCAGCTGGAGCTCCTCGTCCATGGAGTGCTTGGTGGGGGCGTCCTCGCCCTGCTTCTTGGCGACCTCGGGGCAGAGCACGATGTCGCCGAGGAGCCCCTGCGGGGGCTCCTCGTCGTCCTTGGCCGGCGGGCGCAGCTCGTCCATCGGGAAGGACATGACGTCCGTCGGTCCGGGGAGGTCCATCCACTGGATGTGGAGCTGCTCCATCGCCTCCGCGTCGACCACGATCACCGAGAGCTCGGAGAGCGGGTGGATGCGCATGCGGCCGAGGGCGTAGCGGGCGATGTCCAGGATCGCCTGCTCGTCGACCTCGGTGCCGGACTCGTTGTTGACGTCGATCGACATGTGCGGTGCTTCTACTTCCCGTTGCGGCCGGTGCGCTGCTCGTTGGCGCTGTCGTACTTCTCGTACGCGTCGACGATACGGCCGACGAGCTTGTGCCGGACGACATCCTGCGACGTGAGCGTCGAGAAGTGCACGTCGGGAACGCCGTCGAGGATGTCCCGGACCTGCCGCAGACCGCTCTTCGTGCCGCCCGGGAGGTCGACCTGGGTGATGTCACCGGTGATGACGATCTTCGAGTCGAAGCCGAGGCGGGTGAGGAACATCTTCATCTGCTCGGGGTTCGTGTTCTGCGCCTCGTCGAGGATGATGAAGGCGTCGTTGAGCGTCCGGCCCCGCATGTACGCCAGCGGCGCGACCTCGATCGTCCCGTTCGCCATCAGCTTGGGGATGGAGTCCGGGTCGAGCATGTCGTGCAGCGCGTCGTAGAGCGGGCGCAGATAGGGGTCGATCTTCTCGTAGAGGGTGCCGGGGAGGAAGCCGAGGCGCTCGCCGGCCTCGACCGCCGGGCGGGTCAGGATGATCCGGGTGACCTGCTTGGACTGGAGGGCCTGGACGGCCTTGGCCATGGCCAGGTAGGTCTTGCCGGTGCCGGCGGGGCCGATGCCGAAGACGATCGTGTGCTTGTCGATCGCGTCGACGTACCGCTTCTGGTTGAGGGTCTTGGGGCGGATGGTGCGGCCGCGGCTGGAGAGGATGTTCTGGGTGAGCACCTCGGCCGGGGTCTCGTCGGCGCCTTCGCCGTCGTCGCTCGCCTTGAGCATGGCGATGGAGCGTTCCACTGCGTCCTCCGTCATCGGCTGTCCGGTGCGGAGCACCAGCATCATCTCGTCGAACAGGCGCTGGATGAGGGCGACTTCTCCGGCGTCGCCGACCGCGCTGACCTGATTGCCCCGGACGTGGATGTCCGCCCGGGGGAACGCCCGCTCGATCACGCGGAGCAGGGAGTCGCCGGAACCGAGGACGGTCACCATGGGGTGCTTGGCGGGCACCGCGAAGTGGGCACGGGCCTCGCCCGGCGTTCCGTTGGGGGCTGTGGGTGTCTGCGTCATGGGCCGGCCCTCTGGCCTGCGCATACCTCCTGCTGCGGGGTTCTCGCTGCTCGACAACCTCTCGCTCCCAGCCTACGACCTGGTGCCGGTGTGCCCGAAGCGGTTTACGGGACGGCCGCCCGGAAGCCGATGGTGGGCACCGCGCGGCGCGGCGGCCAGGGGCGGGCGGGGGCGGGGAGCAGGGCTTCGAGGAAGGCGTAGCGGGCCCGCAGCGCCTCCGGGTCCTGCCGGTCGTCGTGCTGGACGTGCTGCCACCAGGCGGCGATCTCGGTCCAGGTGGGGGCGGAGAGGGAGCCGCCGAACTCCTGGACGGAGAGCGCGGCGGTGAGGCCGGCGAAGGCGAGCCGGTCGGCGAGCGGCCAGTCGGCGAGGGTGCCGGTGACGAAGCCGGCCACGAAGACGTCGCCGGCGCCGGTGGGGTCGAGGGCCTCGACGCGGATGGCGGGCACCTCGGCGGTCTCGCCGGTGGCGCCGTCGACGGCGTAGGCGCCCTCGGCGCCGAGGGTGACGACGGCGTAGCGGACCTTGTCGGCGAGCGCGTGGGCGGCGGCGCGGGGGCAGTCGGTACGGGTGTAGCGCATCGCCTCGGCGGCGTTGGGCAGGAACGCCTCGCAGTGCTCCAGGTCGGTCAGGGCCGCCAGGTCCCAGCGGCCGGTGTCGTCCCAGCCGACGTCGGCGAAGACCCGGGCGCCGTCGCGGGCGGCGCGGGCCACCCACTCCTCGGTGCGGCCGGGGACGAGGGAGGCGACGGCGGCGCGGGCGCGCGGCGGGCGGACGGCGGGCCCGTCGGGGCGGGGCGCCTCGTGGCCGTGCGAGACCATCGTGCGCTCGCCCTCGTAGGCCATGGAGACGGTGACCGGGGAGTGCCAGCCGGAGACGGTGCGGGAGAGCGAGAGGTCGATGCCCTCGCCCTGTTCGAGGGCGTCCCAGCAGTACTCGCCGTAGTGGTCGGCGCCGAACGCGGCGGCGAGGGAGGTGCGCAGGCCGAGGCGGGCGAGGGCGGTGGCCATGTTGGCGACGCCGCCGGGGCTGGAGCCCATGCCGCGGGCCCAGGACTCGGTGCCGCGGACGGGGGCGCTGTCGAGGCCGGTGAAGATGATGTCCAGGAAGACGGTGCCGGTGAGGAAGACGTCGCAGGCCGGGTCGGCGGCCTCGCGGACGGTCTCCAGCGGGTCGACGCCGGCCGCGGGACGGGGCCGCGCGTCCTCCCCGTACGGCTCTGCGCGCTGGTCTCCGCTGGCTGTGCTCACGGCGAACTCCCCGGTCGTGGTGCGGCGGGATCGGCACCCGGGTGCCGATCCGGACAGTGTGCCCGATGGGGTCGGGGTGACGGGGGTGACGCGGCGGATCGCCGGTCGCTACCCCGGATCACCCCACCCAAACCGATGGTGACCCGTCTCACAGGACGAATCGGGGGAGAGTGCCTTCTCCGCCCATTCGGTTGCTTGATACACATGGTGCCGCGACCCCGTGGATCACCGGGGCGCCGTCTCATTTCCCCGTTCGGTTCCTGGAACGCCCATGTCTGCGCGCCCGCGCGCCCGGGGGCCCCTCGCCGCCCTCGTCGCCCTCTTCACGGCCGGCTATCTCGCCCCGTACCTGCTGCCGACCGTCGTCGGCCGGCTCGCCGCCGGACTCGGCCTCGGCCCGTCCCAGGCCGGGCTGACGGGTTCGGTGCTGCTGCTCGGCTCCGCCTCCGCCGGTTTCACGCTCGCCGCGCGCGTGGAACGGATCGGCCCGCGCCGGGCCGCCCGCCTCGGACTGCTCGCGATGGCCCTGGGATACGGCTCCGCCGCCGCGACCGGCAGCCTGCCGCTGGTGGTCGCCGGGGTGGTCCTCGGCGGCTTCGGCTCGGGTACGGCGACGGCGGTGGCGGCCTCCGGGATCGCCGGGCAGCCGGATCCGCAGCGGGCCTCCACCCTGGGCCTGCTGTCGGTCTCGGCCGCGGCCGGCGCGCTCTACCTGACGCTGCCGAGGCTCGGCGGCGGCCACGCCCCGCCGCTGCTCGCGCTGGCCGCGGCGGCGGTCCTGGTGTGGCCGGTGACGGGCCGGCTGCCGGGCGCCACGCGCGCGTGGCGGGGCGCGTCGCCGCTCCCGGAGGCCACCGGACCGCTGCCGTACCGGCGGGCGGGCGCGGTGCTGGCCGGCTGCGTCCTGTGCTGGTCCCTCGCCCAGAACGCCCTCTGGGGCGTCAGCGGCCGGATCGGCACCGGCCAGGCGGGGCTCTCCGAGGTGACGGTCGGCGCGGTCTTCGCGGTGGCGCTCGGCGCGGGTCTGGCGGGGGTCACGGCGGCCGGGGCGCTCGGCTCCCGGCTGGGGCGCGCGGTCCCGATCGGCGCGGGCACGGCGCTGATCGCGTGCTGCGTCCTGCTCAGCGCGTCCGCCGACGGGCTCGGTTCCTTCGCGACCGGCGAGATCCTCTGGAACGCGGTCTACCCGGTCGTCCTCTCCTACCTGCTCGGCCTCGCCGCCTCCCTCGACCCGCGCGGCCGCTGGGCGGTCCTGGTCGGCTCGGCGTCCTCCCTGGGCACGGCCTGCGGCCCGCTCGCCGGCAGCGTCCTCTCGGAGACGGCCGGCTACCCGGGCATGGGCGCGGTCCTCGCCGCGCTCCTCCTCCTGGTGGCCGCCCCCATGGCGGCGGTCGCCCGCCACGCCTCGGGCCGCCCCCTGGTCCCCGGCTCCGTCCGCCGCCGCGGCGGCGCGCCGGCGGCGTTCGTGGCGGGTGCGGCCCCCACGACGACGGCCCTGCTGCCCCAGGTCGGCGCCCCGGAGCAGCAGATCGCCCCGATCCCGGCCCCCGCGGCCGCCCGTCGCCCCGCCAGATCCACCTTCCACCTCGCCCGCCCCACCAACCCCACCTGACCCCACCCTCCGGGCGGCCCCCGTCCCCGCACCCCCGTGCAGACAGACGTCCAGCAGGCCGGTGCCCACCCGCCAGGCCCCGGCTTCCGGGCGGCGCCGTTCGCCGCACCTCCGTTCCGTGTGGGCAGGCGTTCCGCAAGGGGCGGAACGGGTGGGCACACGGAACGGCGCCCCGTGCCGCGCCCAGGCTCCCGCGCCTGAACCCGCACCCCGTGCACGGCGCACATGCGGTGCGGGTCCAGGCCCATGAGCGGAGGCACCCGCAACGGTGCCGTTCCGTTGTGCCCACCCGTTCCGCCCCAGCGGAACGATTGCCCACAACGAAACGGCGGCGGCCGCCCGCGACGCCCCCGCCGGGCCGGGGGGGGTGGGCACCGCCCCAGCGGAACGATTGCCCACAACGGAGCGGCGCGGGCGCGGCCCGCAGCGGTGCGGTGCGGTGCGGGGGCTAGAAGGTGTGCGCTTCTACTTCCGCGAGGTAGCGCGCGCGGCGGGGTTCGTCGTCGTCCAGGAAGGCCGCTTCGAAGGAGTGCCGCGCCAGCGTCCGCAGCTGCTCCGGCGTGAGGCCGAGCGCGTCGCGGACGCCGTCGTAGTTGTCGCCCACGTACCCCCCGAAGTACGCGGGGTCGTCCGAGTTGACCGTCACCAGCAGCCCCGCGTCCAGCATCGCCCGCAGCGGATGGTCCGCCAGCGTGTCGATCACCCGCAGCCGCACGTTCGACAGCGGGCACAGCGTCAGCGGGATCCGCTCGCGGGCCAGTCGCTCGACCAGCTCCGGGTCCTCCATGCAGCGCAGGCCGTGGTCGATCCGCTCCACGCCGAGGACGTCCAGCGCCTCGCGGACGTACGACGCCGGGCCCTCCTCGCCCGCGTGCGCGACCCGCCGCAGGCCGAGCCGGGCGGCCTCCTCGTACACCGCGCGGAACTTGGCCGGCGGGTGGCCGACCTCGGCCGAGTCGAGGCCGACGCCGGTGATCCGGTCGAGGTACGGCTTCGCGGCCTCCAGCGTGGCCAGCGCCGACTCGGCGGACTCGTCGCGCAGGAAGCAGAGGATGAGCCGGGTGGAGATCCCGTACCGCTCCTCGGCCCGGTCGAGGGAGGCGGCCAGCCCCTCGACGACGGTGCCGATCGGGACGCCCCGCGAGGTGTGCGCCTGCGGGTCGAAGAAGATCTCGGCGTGCCGGACGCCCTGCGCGGCGGCCCGCTCCAGATAGGCGTCGGCGAGCGCGGTGAAGTCCTCGGGGGTCCGCAGGACCGCCATCAGGGCGTAGTACAGGTCCAGGAAGGACTGGAGGTCGCTGAAGCGGTACGCCTCGCGCAGCGCCTCGGTGTCGGCGTACGGCAGGGTGACGCCGTTCCGCTCGGCGAGGGCGAAGGCCAGCTCGGGTTCGAGGGTGCCTTCGATGTGGAGGTGCAGTTCTGCCGTGGGGAGGGGCATGGGTGGTGCTCTATCTCTTCGGTACGGGGACCCTCATGAGGTCCTGGGCAATGCTCAGCTCGCCCTCGAATCCGGCGGCCCTCGCCTGCCGTTCGAACTCCGACGGATCGGAGTAGCGCTGCGAGAAGTGGGTGAGGACGAGGTGCCGCACGCCCGCGTCCCGGGCGACGGCGGCGGCCTGACCCGCGGTGAGGTGGCCGTGGTCCCGGGCGAGCCGGACGTCCTCGTCGAGGAAGGTCGACTCGATGACGAGCAGGTCGGTGCCCTCCGCGAGGGCGTGCACGCCGTCGCAGAGCCGGGTGTCCATGACGAAGGCGAAGCGCTGCCCGCGCCGGACCTCGCTCACCTCCTCCAGGGCGACCCCGCGGAGGCTGCCCTCGCGCTGGATGCGGCCGACGTCCGGGCCCTTGATGCCGTGTGCGGCGAGCCGCTCCGGCAGCAGCCGGCGCCCGTCGGGCTCGACCAGCCGGTAGCCGAAGGACTCGACGGGGTGGGAGAGCCGGCGGGCCTCCAGCGTGAACGCGCCGGTGACGGCGAGCACGCCGTCCTCCGCGACCGGCGCCTCGGTCAGCTCCACGGACTCGCGGTAGGCGGTGGCGTACCGCAGCCGTTCGAAGAAGTGCTGCCCGCTCGCCGGGTAGTGGGCGGTGATCTGGTGCGGGACCTGGTCGAGGTTGATCCGCTGGATCACCCCGGCCAGGCCCAGCGAGTGGTCGCCGTGGAAGTGCGTGACGCAGATCCGGTTCAGGTCGTGCGCGGCGACCCCGGCCCGCAGCATCTGCCGCTGGGTGCCCTCGCCGGGGTCGAAGAGCAGGCCGTGGCCGTCCCAGCGGAGCAGGTACCCGTTGTGGTTGCGGTGGCGGGTCGGGACCTGGCTGGCGGTACCGAGGACGACCAGTTCGCGGACGGACACGGGCGCGGTCCTATCCGGGGGGCCAGTTGAGGCCGCGACCGCCCAGCACGTGCGCGTGCGCGTGGAAGACGGTCTGGCCCGCGCCGGCGCCGGTGTTCAGGATGATCCGGTAGCCGCTGCCGTCCACCTTCTCCTGCTCGGCGACCTCGCCGGCCTCGCGCAGCACGTCGGCGGCGACGGTCGGCGCGGCGGCGGCGAGCGAGGCGGCGTCCGGGTAGTGGAGGCGCGGGATGACGAGCACGTGGGTGGGCGCCTGCGGGTTGATGTCGCGGAACGCCAGCGTGGTCTCCGTCTCGCGGACGATCGTCGCCGGCACCTCCCCTGCCGCGATCTTGCAGAACAGGCAGTCGCTCTGCGGCTCTCCGGCCATGCTCCGGGCCTCCTCGCCTCCGTGGATCAGTACCTGCGCATGCTATCCGGCGGCCCCGGTCAGTCCTTCGGCATCCGCCGGTTGAGGGCGGACCGGCTGATCCAGTACGTGAGGACCACGGCCCAGAAGAGCGGTGTGCCGAGCCCCGCGACCACCCCGGCGTCGAAGGACCACAGCGCCATGGACACCGCCGAGTACAGCCCGAGCAGCCCCACCGCGGCGGCCATCGCGAGCACCGGCCGGCAGCTGCGGGCGACCAGGAGCAGCGGGCGGCGCAGCCGCGGCGGCACCCGGCGGGCCATCCAGACGGCCCAGCCGCCCCAGGCGCCGACGAGCACGGCCGCCCCGATGACGAAGGGCACGATCGCGTCGGCGCCGGTCGCGCCGGTCCTGACCGGGGCGGCGCCGACCGCGGAGGCGAGGAAGCCGACCAGGGCGACCCAGCGGGCGCCGGCGGCGGTGCCCCAGGCCATCGCCTCCAGGTTGAAGCGGGCCTTGCGGTCGGTGAGGTCGAGCGCGGCGGAGGCGACGAAGCCCTCGGCGGCCTGGGTCCAGGCCCCGCGCCGGAACCAGCGGCGGCGCAGCCGGATCAGGGAGAGGTTGTTGTGGGCCTCGCTGCTCTGCGGGTTGAGCCGCAGCGTCGTCTCGTACGCCTGCCGGGCGGTGGCGTGGTCGCCGCGCCGCTGGGCGGTGAGACCGACGAGGAAGTGGGCGGCGTCCTCCTCGGGGCCGAGGGCGACGGCGGTCCTGGCGGCCTCGTAGGCGGCGGCGAGCCGGGCCCGGTCGCGTCCGCCGCCCGCCTCGGCGGTCGCGGCGAGCGCGGTGCCCATCGCGTAGTGGCTGCCCCAGAACTGCGGGGCCAGCTGGACCGAGCGGTGGGCGGCGGCCTCGGCGTCCCCGTACCGCTTGAGGGCGAGCAGGATCTGGGTGCGCATCAGGTGCGCCATGATCAGCTCGGGCTCGGCGCGCAGCGCCTGCTCGACGGCGACGAGCGCGGCGGCGTGGTTCCCCGCCCGGTGCTGACAGCGGGCGAGCAGGGTGAGGGCGTCGGCGTCCTCGGGTTCCTGCGCGAGGTGCCGGGCGGCGAGCTCCCCGGCCTGCTCGTACCGGCCGGCCTCGTACAGCGCCTCGGCCCTGGCGAGCGCGGAGGGTGTGGAGGGGGTGGCGGGGGTGGTCACAGCTTGCGCTTCCGCTTCAGGTAGGCGAGGAGGTCGTCGTAGAGACCGCCCTCGTTGGCGAACATGGCGACGTTCCGGGCGGCGGCGAACCAGGGCTCGGTGGACGGCCGGATCTGCTTGGCGGCGCCGAGCAGGTCCTTGGTGGTGATGAGCCGGACCTTGCCGGTGCGGGCGGAGTCGAGGAGGGCGGACTCGGCGGCGGTCTCGCACAGGTGGGCGAGGTCGGCGCCGGAGAAGTCCTCGGTGGCCTTGACGAGCTTGCCGAGGTCGACGGCCTCGATCGGCCGTTCGCGCAGGTGGTAGCGGAGGATCGCCTCGCGGGCGGCGGCGTCCGGCGGCAGCACGAGCAGGGTGCGGTCGAGGCGGCCGGGGCGGCGCAGGGCGATGTCGACGTCCCAGGGCACGTTGGTGGCGGCGAGGACGAAGATCCCCTCGTTGCCGGCGCCGGAGGCGATGCCGTCGAGTTCGGTGAGGAGCTGGTTGACGACGTTGCGGAGGCCGTTGCTGTGGGTGCGGGAGCGCTTGCCGCCGAGGGCGTCCAGCTCGTCGAGGAAGACCACGCAGGGGGCCTGGCGGCGGGCGGTCTCGAAGATGTCGTGGATGTTCTTCTCGGAGGCCCCGATCCACATGTCGAGGACGTCGGAGAGGGAGACGGTGAGGAAGTTGGCGCCGAGCTCGCCGGCGACGGCCCGGGCGATGAAGGTCTTGCCGCAGCCGGGCGGGCCGTAGAGGAGCAGTCCGCCGCGGAGCGACTTGCCGTAGAGGCGGCGGAGTTCGGGATTGCGCATGGGTGCGAGGAAGGCGGCTTCGAGCCGTTCCTTGACGTCGGTCATGCCGCCGACGTCGGCGAGGCGTACGGCCCCGGGCGCGTCCACGTCCCAGGCGGCGGCGTCCCCGGCGAGCCCGTCCCCGCCGTCGGCCTGCGGCTCGTCCAGGAACCGCGGCCCGACCAGGTCGGACACCTGCTCCTCGGCGGCGGCCCAATCGAAGGCCGGCTTCGCCTCGGGCCGGTCGGGGGCGGGCGGGGTCTCCGATACGGGCGGAATCCCCGCCACCGGAGGCTCCGGTACGGGCGCGGGCGCCACCGGAGGCTCCGGCGCGGGCGCGGGTGCGGGCGCGACCGGCGGCATCCCCATGGCGCGGACCATCAGGGCCCGGGCGGCGGCGTCCCCCGGCGCGTGCTGGAGGGCGACGGCCGCCTCCGTGACGGCCTCGTCGTTCCGCCCCTCGGCGAGGAGGAGTTCGGCGAAGTGGAGGCGCAGGGGCACGTCGCCGGGCGCGGCGGCGACCGCGGCGCGCAGACTGCGGATCAGGGGGGACTCGTCGGCCATGGGGGCCAGCCTAGAAAAGACCCGTGGCGCCCGGACAGCGGGTCCCCCCTGGGTGGTTCAGCCCCAGCGGCCGGTGCGGCCGAGGACGAGGGCGGTGGCCGCCGTGCCCGCCGTGGAGGTGCGCAGGACGCTCCGGCCGAGCCGGTACGGCTTCGCTCCCGCCGCCTCGAAGGCCGCCAGCTCCTCCGGGGAGACCCCGCCCTCGGGGCCGACGACCAGCACGACCGAACCCTTCGCGGGGAGTTCGGCGGTGGCGAGGGCGCCGCTCGGGTGGTCGCGGTCCTCGTGCAGGACGGCCGCGAAGTCGGCGGCGGCGAGCAGCTGGGCGACCTGCTTGGTGGTCATCAGGTCGGCGACCTCGGGGAAGCGGGTGCGGCGGGACTGCTTGCCGGCCTCGCGGGCGGTGGAGCGCCACTTGGCGAGCGCCTTGAGGCCGCGGTCGCCGCGCCACTGGGTGATGCAGCGGGAGGCCGCCCACGGCACGATCGCGTCGACGCCGGTCTCGGTCATGGTCTCGACGGCGAGTTCGCCCCGGTCACCCTTGGGGAGCGCCTGGACGACGGTGATCCGCGGCTCCTCCGCCGGCTCCTCGTGGTCCCCCGTCACCTCCACGGTCAGCCGGTCCTTGCCCTCGGTCTCCCGCACCACGCACTCGGCCCAGCGGCCCCGGCCGTCGGTGAGGACGAGCTCCTCGCCGGCCTGGAGGCGCTTCACGGAGACGGCGTGCCGCCCCTCGGGGCCCTCCAGGACGAAGGTGCCGACGCCGGGGACGGCGTCGACGACGAAGACGGGGGCGGTCATGAGGCACTCCTGAGGGCCGGGTCGGCGAGGTCGGTGAGGGCGGTGTCGAGTTCGGCGGCGAGCACCTCGACGAGCTCCCCGGCGGGCAGCTCGCGGGCCAGCCGGTGGCCCTGGCCCGCCCACAGGGCCATGCCCTGGGCGTCGCCGGCGTCGGCGGCGGCCTTCCGCAGCGGGGCGGTGAGGTGGTGGATCTCGGGGTAGCCGGCGGGGGCGTACGGGCCGTGCTCGCGCATGAAGCGGTTGACGAGCCCGCGGGCCGGGCGGCCGGAGAACGCCCGGGTGAGGGCGGTGCGGGTGAAGAGCGGGTCGGTGAGGGCCCGCTTGTGCAGCGGGTGGGCGCCGGACTCGGGGCAGACCAGGAAGGCGGTGCCGAGCTGGGCGGCGGCGGCCCCGGCGGCGAGCACGGCGGCGATCTGCGCGCCGCGCATCAGCCCTCCGGCGGCGACCAGCGGCAGCGCGGTGGTCTCCCGGACCTGGGCGAGGAGGGCGAGGACGCCGGTGCCGGGCTGCTCGTCGGCCGGGTCGTCGCGGTACGAGCCCTGGTGGCCGCCCGCCTCGACGCCCTGGACGCACAGCGCGTCGGCGCCCGCCGCCTGGGCCGTACGGGCCTCCTCGGCGGTGGTGACGGTGACGATCGTGTACGTACCGGCGCGGGCGAACGCCTCGAAGGTCTCGGGCTTCGGGCAGCCGAAGGTGAAGGAGACGACGGGGACGGGGTCCTCCAGCAGGATCGCCAGCTTGGACTCGTACCCGTCGTCGCGCGAGTCGTCGGTCTCACCGAGCCGGGTGCCGTACCAGCCGGCCTCCCCGGCCAGCTGGTGGCGGTAGACCTCGATGGCCGCGGGGTCGGCCGAGGGGCCGGTCTGCGGCATGAAGACGTTGACGCCGAAGGGCTGTCCGGTCAGCCCGCGGACCTGCTTGATCTCCTGGTAGAGACCGCCGGCCGTCTTGTACCCGGCGGCGAGGAAGCCGAGCGCGCCGGCCGCGCCGACGGCTCCGACGAGCGCGGGACTGGAAGCGCCACCCGCCATGGGGGCCTGCACGATCGGATACCGGAAGAGATCGTTCAGTGCGGTGGTGGACATATGGGCATCGTGTCATGCCCCTTGCCGGGCACGGGAAAGGGGCGGCACTCAGAGTGCCGCCCCTCTCACGCACAGATCACACGGGCCCCGACGGGCCCGGCCCCGTCAGCGCCCGTTGAAGGCATCCTTCAGCCGCGAGAACAGCCCCTGCTGACCCGGCTGGAACTGGCCCGTGGGCCGTTCCTCGCCGCGCAGCTTGGCCAGTTCGCGCAGCAGGCGCTCCTGCTCGGCGTCGAGCTTGCCCGGGGTCTGGACCTCGACGTGGACGATCAGGTCGCCGCGCCCGTTGCCCCGCAGGTGCGTGACGCCCCGGCCGTGCAGCGGGACCGACTGGCCGGACTGGGTGCCCGGCCGGATGTCGATCTCCTCCAGCCCGTCCAGCGTCTGGAGCTGCACCTTCGTGCCGAGCGCCGCCGCCGTCATCGGGAGGGTGACCGTGCAGTGCAGGTCGTCGCCGCGCCGCTGGAAGACCTCGTGCGGGGTCTCCTGGATCTCGACGTACAGGTCGCCGGCGGGGCCGCCGCCGGGGCCGACCTCGCCCTCGCCCGCGAGCTGGATCCGGGTGCCGTTGTCGACACCGGCGGGGATCTTGACGGTGAGCGTGCGGCGGGACCGGACCCGGCCGTCGCCCGCGCACTCGGGGCACGGGGTCGGGACGACGGTGCCGAAGCCCTGGCACTGGGGGCAGGGCCGGGAGGTCATGACCTGGCCGAGGAACGACCGGGTGACCTGCGAGACCTCGCCGCGGCCGCGGCACATGTCACAGGTCTGCGCGGAGGTGCCGGGCGCGGCACCCTCACCCGAACAGGTGGTGCAGACGACGGCCGTGTCGACCTGGATGTCCTTGGTGGTGCCGAAGGCCGCCTCGTTGAGGTCGATCTCCAGGCGGATCATGGCGTCCTGGCCGCGGCGGGTCCGCGAGCGCGGTCCGCGCTGCGAGGCCGTGCCGAAGAAGGCGTCCATGATGTCGGAGAAGTTGCCGAAGCCACCGGCTCCGAAGCCGCCCGCGCCGCCCCCGCCGGAGCTGGACAGCGGGTCGCCGCCGAGGTCGTAGACCTGCTTCTTCTGCGGGTCCGACAGGACCTCGTAGGCGGCGTTGATCTCCTTGAACCGCTCCTGCGTCTTCGGGTCCGGATTGACGTCCGGGTGAAGCTCGCGGGCGAGGCGGCGGAAGGCCTTCTTGATCTCGTCCTGGGAAGCGTCGCGGCGCACGCCGAGTGTGGCGTAGTAGTCCGTGGCCACTTACGACTCCGCCAGGATCTGTCCGACGTAACGTGCCACTGCGCGTACCGCTCCCATCGTTCCGGGGTAGTCCATGCGGGTCGGTCCGACCACGCCGAGTTTGGCGACTGCCTCGCCGCCCGAACCGTAGCCGACCGAGACGACGGACGTGGAGTTCAGTCCCTCGTAGGCGTTCTCGTGCCCGATGCGTACGGTCATGCCCGATTCCTTGACCTCGCCCAGCAGCTTGAGGAGCACGACCTGCTCCTCCAGGGCCTCCAGGACGGGCCTGATCGTCAGCGGGAAGTCGTGTCCGAAGCGGGTGAGATTGGCGGTGCCGCCGATCATCAGCCGCTCCTCGTGCTCCTCCACGAGCGTCTCCAGGAGGGTCGCCAGCACGGTCGAGACCGTGGCGCGCTCCTCGGGCTCCTCGAACGACTCGGGGAGGTCCTGCACCAGCTGCGGCACGTCGGCGAAGCGACGGCCGCCGACCCGGCTGTTCAGCCGGGCCCGCAGATCGGCGAGGGAGGTCTCGCCGAACGGCGCGGGACAGTCGATCACCCGCTGCTCGACCCGTCCGGTGTCCGTGATGAGGACGAGCATCAGCCGGGCCGGGGCCAGCGACAGCAGCTCGACGTGCCGGATGGACGAACGGGTCAGCGACGGGTACTGCACGACGGCGACCTGCCGGGTCAGCTGCGCGAGCAGCCGCACCGTGCGGCCCACGACGTCGTCGAGGTCCACGGCGCCGTCGAGGAAGTTGTGGATGGCGCGCCGCTCGGGGGTCGAGAGCGGCTTGACGCCGGCCAGCCGGTCCACGAAGAGGCGGTAGCCCTTGTCCGTGGGGATCCGGCCGGCGCTGGTGTGGGGCTGGGCGATGTACCCCTCCTCCTCCAGCACCGCCATGTCGTTGCGCACGGTGGCGGGAGAGACGCCGAGCTTGTGGCGCTCGGTGAGCGCCTTGGAACCGACCGGTTCCTCCGTCCCGACGTAGTCCTGGACGATGGCGCGCAGTACCTCGAGTCTGCGTTCGCTCAGCACGCGCACACCTCCCGTTCCGGCCGTTCCGGTTGCTCCGCTTTTGGCACTCGCCCTGTCCGAGTGCCAGGAAACCCCCGGCCAGTGTACGGCCGGGGCCGTCGCTCCTGGCAAGGAGGCGGACCCGCTAGCGTCGGCGACATGGACATCGACGAAGCGGTATGGGCGGCTCAGGGGTGGGAACGGCTCGCGGTCGGGGTGGGCCGACGGCGCCTCCCGGGCTGGGACGCGACCACCGGTCTGGTCGTGGGGGACAAGGCGGTTCTGCTCTACGACACGGGCTCCACGCTCGCCGAGGGCGCCGGGATCCGGGCCCAGGCGGAGGCGATCACCGGCGGCCGGCGCGTGACGCACATCGCACTCGGCCACCCCCACTTCGACCACGTCCTCGGCACGGCCGCCTTCGCCGGCGCGGAGGTCTTCGGCGCGGTCGGCACGGACGAGCTCCTCGGCTCCGCGCACGGCCGCGAGGAGCTGTACACGGACGCGGTGCGCCAGGGCGTCGACGAGCGGGCCGCGGCGGAGGCGGCGGAGGCGCTGGTGGCCCCCCGCCACACCGTCACCGGCGAGTGGACCCTCGACCTGGGCGGCCGGCAGGTCCTCCTGGCCAATCTGGGCCCCGCCCACTCCGGGCACGACCTGGTCGTCTGCGTGCCGGGCGAGCGCGAGGTCGTCTTCTGCGGCGACCTGGTCGAGGAGTCCGGCGAGCCCCAGGCAGGCCCGGACGCGGTCGGCGCCCGCTGGCCCGACGCCCTCGACCGCCTCCTCGCCCTCGGCGGCGAGGACGCCCTGTACGTCCCCGGCCACGGCGCGACCGTCGACGCGGCTTTCGTCCGACGCCAGCGCGATGAACTGGCACGCCGCTTCCAGGTGTCGTAGCGTCCCCGGAATGCGGCCGCGACCCGGACCTGAAGCCCCCCTGGCCGCATCCCCCGGCAGGACCCACCGACAGCGCACCCGGAGGACTGGAACCCGTGCGTAGCTACGACGCCGACCTCACCCCGCCGTGGAAGCGCACGGCCCCCGTCCCCGAGGTCCCGGCCGATCCCGATCTGGTCGTGGAGGAGGTCGCGACGGGCTTCTGCGGGGCGGTGATCCGCTGCGAGGCGGGCACGGTGACGCTGGAGGACCGATTCGGCAAGCACCGGGTCTTCCCGATGGAGCCGCGCGGCTTCCTGCTGGAGGGCAAGGTCGTCACCCTGGTCCGCCCGTCGTCCGGCGGCCCGGCCCGCCCGGCCCGTACGGCCTCCGGCTCGATCGCCGTCCCGGGCGCGCGGGCCCGGGTGGCCCGGGCGAGCCGCATCTACGTGGAGGGCCGCCACGACGCCGAGCTGGTCGAACGGGTCTGGGGCGACGACCTGCGCGTCGAGGGCGTGGTCGTCGAGTACCTGGAGGGCGTCGACCACCTCCCGCAGATCGTCGCCGACTTCGCCCCGGGCCCGGACGCCCGCCTGGGCGTCCTGGTCGACCACCTGGTCCCCGGCTCCAAGGAGTCCCGCATCGCCGCCCAGGTCGCCTCGGACCACGTCCTGGTCGTCGGCCACCCCTACATCGACATCTGGCAGGCCGTGAAACCCGCGGTCCTGGGCATCCGGGCCTGGCCGGAGGTCCCCCGGGGCCAGGACTGGAAGACGGGCACCTGCCGGGCCCTCGGCTGGCCCGCCGACAACACGGGCGCGATCTGGCAGGCGATCCTGAAGCGGGTCACGTCCTACAAGGACCTGGAACCGGAACTGCTCGGCAAGGTCGAGCACCTGATCGACTTCGTGACGGTCGGCTAGCCGCCTCCGTGGGGGCCGCGCGCGCCGGCCCGCGCCACGGCCGCGCCGCGCCCGTCAGTCCACCAGGTCCCGCACCACCGCGTCCGCCAGCAGCCGGCCGCGCAGGGTCAGGACCGCCCGCCCCGCCTCGTACGGGCCGGCATCGAGCAGCCCGTCCCGCAGCGCCTGGCGGGACGCGGCGAGGCCCGCCGGCTTGAGGATCGAGAGCTCGACGCCCTCCCGAAGCCGCAGTTCGAGGAGGATCCGCTCCACCCGCCTGTCCTCCTCCGCGAGGATCTCCCGCCCGGCCCCCGGCGACTTCCCGCCCGCGAGCGCGGCGGCGTACGCGCCGGGATGCTTGACGTTCCACCACCGGACGCCGCCCACGTGCGAGTGCGCGCCGGGCCCCGCGCCCCACCAGTCGGCGCCGCGCCAGTACAGCTCGTTGTGGAGGCAGCGCCCGGCCTCGGAGGTGGCCCAGTTGGACACCTCGTACCAGGAGAAGCCCGCCTCCTCGAAGGCCGCGTCGGCGATCAGGTAGCGGTCGGCGTGCACGTCGTCGTCCGTCATGGGCACTTCACCGCGCCGGATCCGCCGCGCCAGCTGCGTCCCCTCCTCGACGATCAGGGCGTACGCGCTGACGTGGTCGGGCCCGGCGCCGATCGCCGCGTCCAGCGAGGCCCGCCAGTCGTCGTCGGACTCCCCGGGCGTGCCGTAGATGAGGTCGAGGTTGACGTGCTCGAACCCGGCGGCCCGCGCCTCACCGACGCAGGCCTCGGGCCGCCCGGGCGTATGCGTGCGGTCGAGGATCTTGAGGACGTGCTGCCTGGCGCTCTGCATGCCGAAGGAGATCCGGTTGAAGCCGCCCTCCCGGAGCTCGGCGAGGTAGGCCGGGTCCACGGACTCCGGATTGGCCTCCGTCGTCACCTCGGCGTCGTCCGCGAGCCCGAACTCGTCCCGGATCGCCCCCAGCATCCGTACGAGGTCCCCGGCGGCGAGCAGCGTCGGCGTGCCGCCGCCGACGAAGACGGTCCGCACGGGCCGCGGGTCGTCCCCGAGGACCTTCCGGGCGAGCCGGATCTCCTCGACGACCTGCTCGGCGTAGTTGTCGCGGGAGGCGAGCACACCGCCCGTACCGCGCAGCTCGCTCGCGGTGTACGTGTTGAAGTCGCAGTAGCCGCAGCGCGTCGCGCAGTACGGCACGTGCAGGTAGAACCCGAGCGGCCGCTCCCCGGCCCCTTCGAGGGCACGCGGGGGCAGCGCCCCGTCGTCGGGCACGGGCTCACCATCGGGCAGTACGGAAGGCATGAGCCCCATTGTCCCGTACTGCCCGAGGTGGGCGTCCGTGTCACCGGTCCCGTGCGTTCAGCCGTCCACGAACCGGACGATCACACTGTGCGCACACCCGTCCTCCGTGCTCCACCGCACGGTGTCGCCGACCTCCCGCCACATCAGCGCAGCCGCGAGCGGGGTGTACGGGCTCAGCCGCTCCGCCTCGTCCCCTGCACGCAGAGCGATCTCGTATGTGGTGATGCCGTCCTCGCCCGGTTCCTCGACGCCGACGAGACACCCCGGGACGACGAGGGCTCCTCCACCGCTTTCGGGGTCGACCTCCACGCCGTCCAGTACCGCCCGCAGGAACTCCTTGCGGTCCTGGAGCAACCTGCGCCGCTGGTCACGATCGGACCGCTGGGCGCGCCAGGAGGCGGAGTCGACGGCCACGACCTCGGGCTCCGGGGTCTCCAGCTCGTCCCTGATGAGATTGAGCTCACGCTGAACCCTGCGGTAGGCGATGAGGGAAAGCCGCTTCACGTGCGGGCGGCGCACCCCCTCTGCGGGCCGGTCCGGCTTCGCTTCGGGCCGAGGCGGAGCGGAGCCCTTCTCAGGCGGCCCAAGCGCCTCCCCCGGTGCGGGCGTGACGGGACGCAGAAGCTCGATGTGCCCCTTCTGCTGCTTCGATTCAGGAGACCGCGAGTCGTGGTGGCACACGAGTGCGACCTGGCGAGCCCCCACGAGGACGGGCACGTCCGTGCGCGCCACGACGGCCCTGATGAGCCCCTCCACCTCCTCGTGGGACAGCCGGACGAGCGTGCGCCCGAGACGCACGACCTCCACCGCATCGCTTCCCTCGGGCCCCGCGCCCGGCAGGAACCGAGCCCTGGGTGCTGTCGTCCGCCTGCTGAAGGCGTGCTGGGCCGCGTTCACCTCCCCGCGGGTCAGCCACGCGATGCTGCGGAAGCCCGCCCGGTCCAGTGTCCAACCCTGTTCCGTCGGGCGTCCTGTGGCCACGTCCACCGCGCCCCGGGCGGGTGCAGCGGTCTTCGCCGCCTCGGACCGCCGACCCGCTACCGCCGCCGAAGCGACGGACCGGGGTTCGGGAGCCGGGTCGGGCTCGGGAGCCGGGTCAGGCTTGGGAGCCGGGTCGGGCTCGGGCGCCGGGTCGGGTCGCGTCTCCTGTCTCGGCTCCGGGTCGGGCTCCCGGACGGTGTCCCGCACGGAAGCCGGGACCGAACCGTCCCGCATGCCCCCGGCGGCCTGGGCTTCGCCACCCGCCTTCTCGATGCCGAGCCGGTCGAGTTCCGCCCAGAGCGGCTCCAGTGCCATGTCCGGGTCGAAGAAGAAGCGACTGCCCCTGATCCGTACGAAAGTCCACCCGACCCGCTCCAGCTCGCGCTGGCGGGCCGCGTCCGCGTCCGCGTTCTCCTCCGTGTGGTACGCGTCCCCGTCGCATTCGACGGCGAGCCGTCGCGTACCGCCCTCGACGACGAGGTCGATCCGGTATCGCCCGGCGGGGTACTGCGGGCGGACCCGGTAGCCCTTCCGCCGCAGGGCCAGGAAGACCCGCTGCTCGAAGAGGCTGTCGAAGGCCTCGTGGGGTTCGTCGGCCGTGACGACGCCGAGGTCCGAGCCGTCCAGCTGCTCGGCGGGACGGGAGAACCAGTCGAGGTAGCGCCGGCGGAAGTCCGACTCGGCGAGTTCGGTCAGCGCGAGGCTGTGGAAGAGCCAGACCTGGTCCCGCGCCCTGGAAGCCGCCACGTTGATGTGCTGCTGAGACAGCGTGCTGCTGTAGGGGCCGATCCTGCGCGGCCCGTCGGGACCGGTCAGCGAGGCCACCGTGGAGAGGAAGACGATGTCCCGCTCGTCGCCCTGGAACTCCTCCGCGCTGCCCACCCTCAGACGGCGGCGCTGCCGTTCGTCGAGGGGGACGCGGTCGGCGAGGAGGTCCTCGACGAGGTACTTCTGGCCCTGCCCGAGGAGCGTGATCACACCCATGGTGCGGCCCGCGTAGGCGGGGTCCTCGATGCACCGGACCACCTCCTCCACGAGGCGCTCGGCCTCCGGCCGGTTGACTTGCTTCTGTCCGGTGCCCTCCACATAGCCGTCGGCCACGTGGACCGGACGCAGCGGCGGCAGCCGGTCGGCGCCGTACTGCCGCAGCGGCTGGAGCTTGCCGCCGTAGCAGAGCTCGTTCGAGAAACCGATGATCTCGGGCATGCAGCGGAAGTGCTCGCGCAGCATGAGGCGTCCGCGCCCGCCGGCGAGGCCGGAGGCGATGTCGAAGAAGCTCGCCGTGGGCGCGAAGAGGTTGCGCCGGAAGTCGGGAAGGCCGCTGAGCACCCGGCGCTGGATGGCGAAGAGCTCGTCGTGGTCGATTCCCACGTTGGCCGGGCTGACCTGCTTGTCGTCACCCACCACGACGATCTTGGCGCCGAGCCAGGCCAGGAGCAGCGCCTCGGGGCCGGACTGGCTCGCCTCGTCGATGATGACCACGTCGAAGCGGCCGGACCGGTCCATCGGGACGGTGTCCGTGACCGCGTGCAGCGGCATGATCCACGCCGGGACGGCCTCCTGGCTCGCCTTGAGGCTCTCCCGGGCCTGCTGCCGGTACTGGTGCGCGTGCTTCCCGGTCCCCTTGCCCAGCCGTCTGACACTCTGCTGGTACGAGGTGAGGGCGACCGCCTGGTCGTCGGTGAGCCGGGAGAGGCAGCCGTACCACGCCTTGTCCGCCGCGAGCCGCTCCAGACCGATGCGGATGTCGGTGTCGGCCTGGGAGAGGCGTGCCAGGGCCCGTCGCTCGGCGGCGGGGTCGGTCAGCTCCTCCATCCGGGCGCTCCAGGCCGACCAGGCCCACGCCTCCTCGTAGCGGCGCAGCCGCTCGTCCCAGACGGAAAGCTCAGCCTCCACCTCCAGCCGGTCCGCGAGCTCGGGCAAGTGGTCGGCGACCACGGAGTAGGCCAGGTCGCAGGCGTGCTTGCGCGCCAGCGCCTCCCGCAGCTCCTCCAGCTCCCCGGTCGCCTCGGCGTACGCCTTCACGTCCCGCTCCTCGGCCGCCCGCCGGGCCCGGTCCACGGCGGGCGGGGCGCCCCGCAGCAGGGCGGCGGCGCCGAGGACAGTAGTGGTCTCCTCCAGCCGCCGGCGCGGGGCGGCGGCCCTGCGGCTGGTGGCGTGGGCGCGCATCAGCGCCGCCAAGGTCGTCCGGGGTTCCTCCTGTTGCCAGGCGAGGCCCGCGAGGGCGGGGACGCCCGCTGCCGCCCGCACGAGCGCCGCGCGGCGGTCGGCCAGGGCCACCAGGGTCTCCAGGGCCTGGACCTGCTGCCGCAGCCGCGCCAGTCTGCGGGAGGGCGACTGCCAGGGCTCGGCGGTCCCGTACTCCTCCTCGGTCTCCTGGAGGTGGCGCTCCAGGCGTACGCGCTGGAGCACGGTCTCGGCGGCGGCCTGGGTCTGCAGGGCCTGTCCGTCGACCTTCACGGTCTCCGGGAAGTCCCCCACCGCCTTGCGCAGACGGGTCTTGAGGCCGAGGGGGCCGCGGAGCCTGTCGCCCGCGGCCAGGCCGTCGCGGAGGGTGGTCGCAAGGCCGAGCGCGTCCGCCACGGTCAGCGCCTCCAAACCGCTGACCAGGGCGTTCCCGCAGGAATCCGCAGCCTCCCGGGCCGCGGACAGGGCTGTGCGGGAACGGTCGGACCGGTCCCTGAGTTCGTGCTCCTTGCCGTCCAGCGCCTCCCCGCGCAGCGTGACGAACCACTCCGTCCGCTCCTGCGCAGTCTCGGCCAGGGCCGTGAGGAAGTCGTCCAAGGCGCGGGCCAGGCCTTCCTGCCGGTCCACGGGGAGGCCCGAGACGACGCCGTCCAAGCCGGACGCCTGCGGCGCCTCCCGCAGGGCCGCCAGGTCGGCCTCCGCGGTCCGGACGGAGGCCACGGCCTCGGCGAACTCAGGCCCGGACAGGAGCTGCTGCACCGTGGGGAGTTTCGCGGAGACGGAGGCCGCCAGGGCGCGGTGCCGCGAGGTGAAGGCGAGGGAGGCCCGCCGGAGTTCGGCCAGTGCCTCGGCGCCGATGACGGGTTCCGGGGCGGGGACGGCGCCGATCCACGCGTGGGCGGGGCGCTCGGCGTGGAGGCGGCTCGCGATCTGCGCGAGGGTGCCGTGGTAGTCGCCGATGTCCCTGGGGTGGCGGTAGGTCTCCCGCTCCCGGATGGCGCGGAGTTCCTTGAGCGAGCCGGCCTGAAGGGAGCGGGCGGTGCGCAGCTTCTCTCCGTGGCTCTTGATGCGCCGCTCGTAGTCCCGCGGCGAGAACTCGCCCTGCCGGTCGAGGATCGCCTTGACCGACTGCTCCAGCTCCTGCTGGGCCGTCAGCTCGTCCGTGCGGCTCACACAGAGCTCCCGCACGGAGGGGGGAAGCTTCTCCTTGAGGACCCTGAGGGCGCGTGAGGTATGGCTGGTGATCAGCACGCGCTGTCCGTGGGCGAGCAGATCGGTGACGAGGTTGGCGATGGTGTGCGTCTTGCCGGTGCCGGGCGGTCCCTGGACGACGACGAGGCTGCGGTCCCGCAGCCGTTCGGCAATGGTGCGCTGCTCGTCGTTGGAGGGCAGGGCGAAGTAGAGCTCCTGCGGCAGGGCGCCGTCTCCGGCCTCGTCCCGGCCATCGGGGTGGCCTGGGCCGTCGAGCCGGGCGGTGTCGTCCGTGCCCGCGATCGCCCTCAGCAGCCGGGTCGGCTCGGCGCCGTGCTCGATGAGGCGGGCGACGTTCTGGAGGGCCTCCTGCATGCTGCGGCGGGTGCGCTCGCGCAGGAGGAGGACCGGGGCGAAGTGGACGACGGGTGCGGTCCTGGGGCCGCTTCGGACGGGGCGGGCGGGGTCGGAAACGTACTCGCCCGACTGGTGGGCCGCGATGGCCCAGGTGTTGAGGGCCCGGTGCAGGAGGTCGAGGCCGTCCGGCTCGGTGGCGTCGCCGGCCGCTTCGAGGTCTTTGAGAACCAGTTCCCGCGTGTGGGCACGGGCCTTCTGATCGGCGTCGAGCATGGACTCGTCGAGGACGAAGGCGCCGTGCTCGGGGTCCGGGCCGACGGAGAGGGCGCCGGTGTCCGGGTCGAGGGCGATGACCGCGCGGCAGGTGATGAGGTGGCGCCGGACGGGTTCGTCGCCCGACTGCCAGGTCAGGTGGCCGAGGCCGAGAAGGAGTTCGAAGCTCTCGCCGAGGTCGCTGACGTCCTCGTGGATGCGGTAGAGCCGGTCGTAGGCCCGCACCAGGGGCCTCATGAGGCGGTCGTGCCGGGCCCAGGCGTCCCAGCGCGGCACCCACTCCTCGTGCTGCGCCAGCACTTCGTCCCGCCGGTGGTAGTCGTCGAGGGTGGTCGTGACCAGGCGGGTGGTGGTGCTGCCGTCGGGGGTCACCTCGGAGACGGACACGTCCGCGGCGGGGCGTGTCCGCGGTGCCTCGTCGCGCTCCGAGTCCCGTACGTGGGCCGCCTCCAGCCAGGCGGCGAGGGGCTGGGGCGGGGCGGGCGGCTGACTGCGCGTCGGCCGCTCCGCGCTCAGCCACAGGGGCCGGTCACCCCCGACCGGCCCCCGGAGGAAGTCCTGGAACTGCGGCGGGAGTTCGCCGAACCAGAAGGCGTGCCGCGCACCGTCGTCGTGGCGCACGGGCTTCGTCCGGCTTCCGCCCACCTCGGCGAGGTAACGGAATATCTGCCGGACGCGCGCGGCGTCCTCGGGCACGGCGGCGGATTCGGACACGGTTACCTCGCTGACGGACGACCGACGTGAAGATCCTGCGGAGATCCTAAGCGTCGGCTGTGACAGCCGGGTTCCGGTTGTCCGATCCCGCCGCCTGCCCGGGCGATATGCCCCGGACGGTCGGGATCACGCCTCGCGCGAGCCCGCGTACATCTCCTCGATGAGGTCCTTGTACTCGCGCTCGACGACCGGGCGCTTCAGCTTCAGGGACGGGGTGAGCTCGCCGTGCTCGATGTCGAGGTCGCGCGGCAGCAGGCGGAACTTCTTGATCGTCTGCCAGCGCTGGAGGCCCTCGTTGAGGCGGTCGACGTAGCCCTGGATGAGCTTCACCGTCTCCGGGGCGGCGACGACCTCGGCGTACGTCTTGCCGGCCAGGTCGTGCTCGGCGGCCCAGCCGAGGAGGGCGGGCTCGTCGAGGGCGATGAGGGCGGTGCAGAAGTTCCGGTCGGCGCCGTGGACGAGGATGTTGGAGACGAACGGGCAGACGGCCTTGAACTGGCCCTCGACCTCGGCCGGGGCGATGTACTTGCCGCCGGAGGTCTTGATCAGGTCCTTCTTGCGGTCGGTGATCTTGAGGTAGCCGTCGGCGGAGAGCTCGCCGATGTCGCCGGTGTGGAACCAGCCGTCGGCCTCCAGGACCTCGGCGGTCTTCTCGGGCAGGCCGTGGTAGCCCTCCATGATGCCGGGGCCGCGGAGCAGGATCTCGCCGTCGTCGGCGATGCGGACCTCGGTGCCGGGGAGCGGCTTGCCGACGGTGCCGGTGCGGTACGCCTCGCCGGGGTTGACGAAGGAGGCGGCGGAGGACTCGGTGAGGCCGTACCCCTCCAGGATGTGGATGCCGGCGCCGGCGAAGAAGTAGCCGATCTCGGGGGCGAGGGCGGCGGAGCCGGAGACGCAGGCGCGCAGCCGGCCGCCGAACGCCTCGCGGATCTTGGCGTAGACGAGGGCGTCGGCGACCTTGTGCTTGGCCGAGAGGCCGAAGGGCGCGGAGGCGGTGCCGGTGCGGCGGAAGTTGTCCTGGGTGACCTTGGCGTACTCGCGGGCGACGCCGGCGGCCCACTGGAAGATCTTGTACTTGGCGCCGCCGCCGGCCCGGGCCTTGGCGGCGACCCCGTTGTAGACCTTCTCGAAGATGCGGGGGACGGCCGCCATGTAGGTCGGCTGGACCACCGGCAGGTTCTCGATGATCTTGTCGACGCGGCCGTCGACGGCGGTGACGTGGCCGACCTCGATCTGACCCGAGGTGAGGACCTTGCCGAAGACGTGGGCGAGCGGCAGCCACAGGTACTGGACGTCGTCCCGGGTGACGAGACCGGTGGCGGCGATGGCCTTGGCCATGTACGACCAGTTGTCGTGCGGCAGGCGGACGCCCTTGGGGCGGCCGGTGGTGCCGGAGGTGTAGATGAGGGTGGCGAGCTGGTCGGCGGTGATCGCGGAGACCCGCTCCTTGACCGCCTCCGGGTGCTTCTCCAGGTACGCCGCTCCGCGCGCCTCCAGCTCGGCGAGGGTGAGCACCCACTCCTCGGAGGTGTCGGCGCCCTCGGGGTCGACGACCACGACGTGGTGGAGTCCGGGCAGGTCGGCCCGGCGCTCGACCGCCTTGGCGAGCTGCGCGGCGTCCTCGGCGATGAGCACCTTCGACTCGGAGTCCGAGAGGATGAAGGCGGACTCCTCCGCGTTGGTCTGCGGGTAGACCGTGGTGGTCGCGGCGCCGGCGCACATGACGCCGAGGTCGGCGAGGATCCACTCGACCCGGGTGGAGGAGGCGAGGGCGACCCGCTCCTCGGGCCGGACGCCGAGGTCGATCAGACCGGCGGCGATGGCGTAGACGCGCTGTGCGGCCTGACCCCAACTGAGCGACTTCCAGTCGTCCGGTCCGGCGCCGGAGGCGGCGGGGACCGGATGGCGGTACGCCTCCGCGTCGGGAGTGCGCTCGACCCGTTCGAGGAAGAGCGCCGCGACGGAGGGCGGCCGGTTGTCGATCTGGGTCTGGTTGTCGCTCACGTCGTCCTCCGGGCGGCGGCGGTGCCTGTTGGGGTGCAACTACGGATGCGTAACTAACTCACGAGTAACCTTCGGGGGGCTTCAGATTAGAGCGCCGACGTCCGGCGCGTAAGAGCCTGTGGATAACGAACGGGTCCGCGCGCCGGTGGCACACGGACCCGTTCCTGTCGGCCGAGCCGACTACTTCTTGCCCTTGCCGGCGGATTCGTCGCTCGACAGGACGGCGATGAACGCCTCCTGCGGGACCTCCACCGAGCCGACCATCTTCATGCGCTTCTTGCCTTCCTTCTGCTTCTCCAGCAGCTTCCGCTTACGGGAGATGTCACCGCCGTAGCACTTGGCGAGGACGTCCTTCCGGATGGCGCGGATGGTCTCGCGGGCGATGACCCGGGAGCCGATGGCGGCCTGGATCGGCACCTCGAACGCCTGCCGCGGGATGAGCTCGCGCAGCTTGGCGACCAGCCGCACGCCGTACGCGTAGGCGGCGTCCTTGTGGGTGATCGCCGAGAAGGCGTCCACCTTGTCGCCGTGCAGCAGGATGTCGACCTTGACCAGGCTGGAGGACTGCTCGCCGGTGGGCTCGTAGTCGAGCGAGGCGTAGCCGCGGGTCTTGGACTTCAGCTGGTCGAAGAAGTCGAAGACGATCTCGGCCAGCGGGAGGGTGTAGCGGATCTCGACCCGGTCCTCGGAGAGGTAGTCCATGCCGAGGAGGGTGCCGCGCCGGTTCTGGCACAGCTCCATGATCGAGCCGATGAACTCGGTGGGCGCGAGGATCGTGGCGCGCACGACCGGCTCGTACACCTCGTCGATCTTGCCCTCGGGGAACTCGCTCGGGTTGGTGACCGTGTGCTCGCTGCCGTCCTCCATGACCACGCGGTAGACCACGTTGGGGGCGGTGGCGATCAGGTCGAGGCCGAACTCGCGCTCCAGGCGCTCGCGGATCACGTCCAGGTGGAGCAGGCCGAGGAAGCCGACGCGGAAGCCGAAGCCGAGGGCGGCGGAGGTCTCCGGCTCGTAGACCAGCGCGGCGTCGTTGAGCTGCAGCTTGTCGAGCGCGTCGCGCAGCTCGGGGTAGTCCGAGCCGTCCAGCGGGTAGAGACCGGAGAAGACCATCGGCTTCGGGTCCTTGTACCCGCCGAGCGCCTCGGTCGCCCCCTTGGACTGTGAGGTGATCGTGTCACCGACCTTGGACTGCCGGACGTCCTTCACACCGGTGATGAGGTAGCCCACCTCGCCGACGCCGAGACCGTCGGCCGGCAGCATCTCGGGCGAGTTGGTGCCGATCTCCAGCAGCTCGTGGGTGGCGCCGGTCGACATCATGCGGATGCGCTCGCGCTTGTTGAGCTGGCCGTCGACGACACGGACGTACGTCACGACGCCCCGGTACGAGTCGTACACGGAGTCGAAGATCATCGCGCGGGCGGGGGCGTCGGCGACGCCCACCGGGGCCGGGATGTCCCGGACGACGCGGTCGAGCAGCGCCTCGACGCCCATGCCGGTCTTCGCGGAGACCTTGAGGACGTCCTCCGGCTGGCAGCCGATGAGGTTGGCCAGCTCCTCGGCGAACTTCTCCGGCTGGGCGGCCGGCAGGTCGATCTTGTTGAGGACCGGGACGATGGTGAGGTCGTTCTCCATCGCCAGGTAGAGGTTGGCGAGGGTCTGCGCCTCGATGCCCTGGGCCGCGTCGACCAGCAGGATCGTGCCCTCGCAGGCGGCCAGCGACCGCGACACCTCGTAGGTGAAGTCGACGTGCCCGGGGGTGTCGATCATGTTGAGGATGTGCGTACGCCCCTGCTCCGGCCCCTCGGTGGGGGCCCAGGGCAGCCGGACCGCCTGGGACTTGATCGTGATGCCGCGCTCACGCTCGATGTCCATCCGGTCGAGGTACTGGGCGCGCATCTGCCGCTGGTCGACCACACCGGTCAGCTGGAGCATCCGGTCGGCGAGCGTGGACTTGCCGTGGTCGATGTGCGCGATGATGCAGAAGTTGCGGATCAGAGCCGGGTCGGTACGGCTCGGCTCGGGCACGTTGGTAGGAGTCGCGGGCACGCAGGGTTCTCGTCTCGGGCGGTGTTCGGAACGGATACGTAGCCCCCATCGTCCCATGCCCGCCGCCGGGCGTCCGGTTCGGGCGCTCCCGCTCCCCGTTTGGGGGGCCGCGACGACGCCTGATACCGTGGACAGCTGTGTCTCGTGTGCCCTCTCAGCTGCGTGGCACATACCTGAAGAAACATCGAACCTGTAAAGGCTCTTTCAGTGGCGAACATCAAGTCCCAGATCAAGCGGAACAAGACCAACGAGAAGGCGCGCCTGCGCAACAAGGCCGTCAAGTCGTCGCTCAAGACCGCGATCCGCAAGGCCCGTGAGGCTGTCGCCGCCGGCGACCTCGAGAAGGCCACCGTGGCCGCCCGTGCCGCCTCGCGTCAGCTCGACAAGGCCGTCTCGAAGGGTGTCATCCACAAGAACGCCGCCGCCAACAAGAAGTCGGCGCTGGCGATCAAGGTTGCCTCCCTCCAGGGCTGAGTCCGGATCTCCTGATCTCAGGCTGTACCCGGCCGTACGGGACCCAGCGGACCCTCTCTACCGCTCCCGCCCGGCCCCCCGGCCCGTACGCGAGACGCGTTCGCCACGCGTGTACGGGACCACAGAGCAGTAACACGAAGGCCCCGGCCCCCTCCTTCCCCAGGAGGCGACCGGGGCCTTCGCCTTGCCTGGGGGCGGGGTGGGGTGGGGTGGGGTGGACGGTAGCGCCGTGGGGACTGGGCGGGGTGCCCAGCAGGCAACCGGCCCACCCGCCCGCCTCAGCGGTCGGCGGCAATGCGCGGTCGGCGCTCAGCGCCCCCCGCGTCCCGCCCGCGCCGCGCGGGCCACCGCGACGACCGCCTTTTCCAGGGCGTACTCGGGGTCGTCCCCGCCGCCCTTCACCCCCGCGTCCGCCTCCGCGACGGCCCGCAGGGCCAGGGCGACGCCGTCCGGGGTCCAGCCCCGCATCTGCTGCCGCACCCGGTCGATCTTCCACGGCGGCATGCCGAGCTCGCGCGCGAGGTCGGCGGGGCGCCCGCCCCGCGCGGACGAGAGCTTGCCGATGGCCCGTACGCCCTGTGCGAGGGCGCTGGTGATCAGGACGGGCGCGACCCCGGTCGACAGCGACCAGCGCAACGCCTCCAGCGCCTCCGCCGCCCGCCCCTCCACGGCCCGGTCGGCCACGTTGAAGGAGGACGCCTCGGCCCGCCCGGTGTAGTACCGCCCGACGACCGCCTCGTCGATCGTCCCGTCGACGTCCGCCACCAGCTGCGTGACCGCCGAGGCCAGCTCCCGCAGGTCGCTGCCGATGGCGTCGACGAGCGCCTGGCACGCCTCGGGCGTGGCGGACCGCCCGAGCGCCCGGAACTCCTGCCGGACGAAGGTCAGCCGCTCCGCGGGCTTCGTGGTCTTGGGGCAGGCCACCTCCCGCGCCCCCGCCTTCCGCGCCGCGTCGAGCAGCCCCTTGCCCTTGGCGCCGCCGGCGTGGAGGAGGACGAGCGTGATGTCCTCGACGGGCGCGTCGAGGTACCCCTTGACGTCCTTGACGCTCTCCGCCGAGAGGTCCTGCGCGTTGCGCACGATCAGCACCTTGCGCTCGGCGAAGAGCGAGGGGCTGGTGAGCTCGGCGAGGGACCCGGGCTGGAGCTGGTCGGGGGTGAGGTCCCGTACGTCCGTGTCGGCGTCGGCGGCCCGCGCGGCCGCCACCACCTCCCGGACGGCACGGTCGAGGAGCAGGTCCTCCTGGCCCACGGCGAGCGTGACGGGGCCGAGGAGATCGTCGCTGGAAGTCTTTCTGGTGGCCATCGCGATCCAGCATCCCACGGCCCACCGACAGCGGACCCCGGCGAGGCGACGGACCCCTGCAAGGCGGCGGACCCCTGCAACGCGGCGGACCCCGTCGAGGCTCCGGCGCCGCCCGGGCGAGAATGGCCCGGTGAGTGAACGACACGTACTGGTGCTCCCCGACCGCGACGCCGCCGAGGAGGTGGCCGAGGAACTGGCCGGCCGCTTCGGCGTGGCCGAGGAGCCGCAGCTGGTCCGGGACGCGCTGGCCGGCGAGGACGACGCCGAGGACGCCCAGTGGCTGGTGGTGGTCGAGGACCCGGACGGCCGGCTCGACCCGGCCGCGCTCGACGCCTTCGCCGCCGAGTACGAGGGCTGGCTGGAGGCCCCGTAGCGGCGGCCCCGCTCAGCCGGCCTTCTGCACGATCTGGACGTCCAGGTCGATGGAGATGCTGGAACCGACGACGGCGATGCCCCGCGCGAGCAGCGTCTGCCAGGTGAGGGTGAAGTCCTCGCGGTGGAGTTCGGTGGTGGCGCGGCAGGCGCAGCGGGTCTCGCCCTCCAGGCCGCTGCCGAGGCCGAGGTACTGGGTGTCCAGGGTGACGGTGCGGTTCACGCCGTGGAGGCTGAGCGCGCCGGTGACGTTCCAGCGGGTGCCGCCGCGGTGGGTGAAGCGCTCGCTGAAGAACTCGATGGTCGGGTGGACACCGACGTCGAGGAAGTCCCCGGACCGCAGGTGGTCGTCGCGCATCTGGACGCCGGTGTCGATGGAGGCCGCGTCGATGACGACGTGCATCGCGGAGTGCTCCATGCGGTCGGCGATCCGGATCGCGCCGGCGAAGCTGTTGAACCGTCCGTGGATCCGCGCCAGCCCGATGTGCCGGGCGGTGAAGCCGATCTGGGAGTGGGCGGGGTCGATCTCCCAGTCGCCGGGCTCGGGCAGCGGCGGCTGCGGGGCGACCTGCAGCATGACGTCCCCGAGGTCGGCGTGGGCACCCTGGGCCACCACGGCGGTGGCGTGGTGGGGGGTGTACCCGTCGGAGGTGACGGCGATCCGGTACTCGCCGGCCGGGACGGTGGCGAGGAGAGTGCCGTACGGGTCGGTCTCCCCGCCCAGCACCCGGCGGCCCGCCGTGTCGGTGAGGGCGAACTCCGCCTGCCGCAGCGGCTCGTGCACGGGGTCGAGCACCCGGCAGCTCAGCACCCCGGCCGAGGCCGGCACGGCGACGCCGGCGAGGGCACCGCCCCGGCCGCCGGCCGCGCCGTTCCCGCGCTTCCCGAAGAGACCACCGAACATCCTCAACGCACCCCCGTGCGACTCGTTCACTATGCAACGAGTCGGCATTCGATCATCCCTGAGGTGTTCGAGGCAAACGCGCCCTTATTACCGACGAGTCCGAATTACGGATTCCGCTTTCCCGCCTCCGGTACGGCCGGCAGCGCGTCCAGAACGATCCCGAACAGCTCCCGGTACGCCTCGCACAGCTCCTCGTCCGTGCCGAGCTCCCGCTCGGTGCGCTCGCCGGCGACGGTCCGGTACAGCTTCCGGCCGCCGATGCTGACCCGGCCGTCCTCGGTGAGCAGCGAGCAGATCACCCCGCGGGTGAAGTGCGACTCCGGCGACGTCCGGTGGTACCAGGCACCGGCCTCGAAGTCCGCGAGCGCCCGTGGCCGCGGCTCCAGCCGGTACCGCGGCCTGCCGTCCCGCACCACGTCGAGGTCCCCGTCGGCCCCCGGGGCCTCCTGGATCAGGAAGACCCCCGAGGGATCGGCCTGCTCCCCGCGCTCGTCGAAGGCGAGCGGATGGTGGCTGTGGTCCCCGAACCCCACGTCGGCCAGCCAGCGGCCCCCGTCCTCGGCCTCCACCAGCAGCGCCATGTGGTCGTACGGGATCCCCACCCGCCCGTCCGGGCCGAAGACCCGTGCCTGGAGCAGTTCGGCCCGGTAGCCGAGCGCCCGCAGCAGCGCGGCGAACGCGGTGTTCAGCTCGTAACAGAACCCGCCCCGCCGGGCCACGGTCACCTTGTCGACCAGCGCCTTCTCGTCGAGGACGACGTCCTCCCCGAGGTGCAGGGACAGGTTCTCGAAGGGCACGGTCAGCAGGTGCCGCAGGTGCAGCTCCCGCAGCGCCCCGGCGTCGGCCCGGTCCGGCCGTCCGGCGCCGATGCGCTCCAGGTACCGCTCCACGACGGCCTCCGGCAGCGCGGACGGCTTTTCATGATCGGTCATGGGGGCAGTCTGCCCGCTCGCCCGGCGTCACGGGGTGGCGGCGGCCTCTTCCCGCTCCTGGGTGGGCAGTTCGCGCATGCGCGGGAGCGGTGAGGGCAGCAGCCACAGGACCGCGAAGACCGCGCCCACGGTGGCGACCCAGAGGGTGGGGCGGACGCCGATCGCGGTGCCCAGCACCCCGCCGACGAGGGCGCCGACCGGACGGAATCCGTGGTTGAGGGTGCGGAAGGCGCCCATGACCCGGGCCCGCATGGTCTCGGGTATGAGGGCCATCTGGAACGAGCCGGCGGCCACGTCGACGATCATCACGCCGGCGCAGGACAGGAACTCGGCGACGAAGAGCACGCCCACGACGAGCGGCAGCGGCCCGTCGGCGGCGGGTATGAGGACCAGCGGCAGGGTGAAGCCGATGAAGCCGGCGACGAGGGAGCCGCCGATGCCGATCCGGCGGACGACCGCACCGCTGACCGCCGCTCCGATCAGACCGCCGACGGCCCCGGTGCCGAGCACCAGGCCGAGCAGTCCGGCGCCGAGGCCGAGGTCCTTGGTCACGTAGAGGACGAAGAGGGTGTGGAACATGTAGTTGAAGAACTGCACGGTGCCGGAGGCGGCGAAGAGCGCCCGCATCGACGGCTCCCGCACCACCCAGCGCATCCCCTCGCTGAAGTGGCCCTTGGTCACGGGCGCCGGGGCGGGCTCGACCGGCCGGATCTTCGCCAGGTAGCCGGCCGACACCAGGTAGGTGACGGCGTCGGCGAGCAGCGCCAGCGGGGCGGTGAGCACCTGCACCAGCATGCCGCCGATGCTGGGCCCGGCGAGCCAGGCCATCGAACGGCTGCCGTTGACCAGCGAGTTGGCCTGCACGAAGCGATCGGTGGGGACGAGGGTCGCGAAGATCGTGGAGTTGCAGACCTCGAAGAGCACCGACAGCGAGCCCACGCCGAGGGCGACGACGTAGAGCTGACCGAGGGTCAGCATGTCGAGGGCGTACGCGACGGGGAGGGTGACCAGCAGGGCGGCCCGGCCCAGATCCGTGGCGATCATGATCCGGCGGCGGTTCGCCCGGCGGTCGGCCCAGGCCCCGAAGGGCAGGTTGAGCAGGAGGGCCGGGAGGAGTTCGAGGGTCTTGAGCCAGCCCATCTGGGCCGCGTCGGCCCCGAGCACGAGCACGGCGGCGAGCGGCAGCGCCATGAGGGAGATCTGGTCGCCGACGAGCGAGACGCTCTGTCCCGTCCAGTAGCGGCGGAAGGTCCGCTCGCGCAGCAGCGCCGGAACCCGTGCGGTGAGGCTCATCTCTGTCGTTCCCCGTTCTCGTCGGTGTCCGGGTCCAGATAGGCGATCTTCAGGAAGCTGACGGGCTGGGCGCCCGGAGGGCGGAGCGCGGGATCCTCCTCGCGGTCCGCGTAGGCCCCGAGCAGCTCATCGATCCGCTTCCCGAGGGAGGCGAGCTCCTCGGGGGTGAGGTAGACCAGGGCGTCCCCGAACAGCTCGGCCTCCCGCCACTCCTTCGACACGCCCGCCCGGTTCTCCAGCACCTGGGCGAACCGTCCGAAGTAGCGCTCGGCGACGGCCACGTTGAGCTCGTCGGCCGCCTGCGCGACCGACGGGTCGTCGCTGTAGCCGGGCCACTCGGTGTACCGGGCGGTGGCCCGCCAGGGCTTCTCCCGGCCGCGCCCGCCCGGCGCCTCCTCCACCAGCCCGTACTTGGCGAGTATCCGCAGGTGGTACGAGCAGCTGGCCACCGATTCGCCGGTCAGCTCGGCGGCCCGGGTGGCGGTGAAGGGCCCGTGCCGGCGGAGCAGCCCGACCAGGGTCATCCGCAGCGGGTGGGCGTAGGCCCGCAGGGCCAGCGGGTCGGTCAGCTGGATGCTGCGGGGCTGCTCGCCCTCGGGGGGTGGTGCGCTGCTCTCCGGCATGATGTAAAGCTATCTATAGAAAGACTCCTTTACAAGCGTTTCTTTACAAGTGTTTCTCTACAAGCCGTCCCGCGTCGGCCTCACCACCCCCGCGCCACGGCCACCAGCTCCCTCCCCGCTCCCGCCACGGCGATCGCCCCGTCCCGGTCGGTCCGCAGCACCCGCGCCCCGCCCGCCCGCAGCGCCGCCAGGGTCCTCGGGTGCGGATGCCCGTACGGGTTCTGCCTCCCCGCCGACACCAGCGCCAGCCGCGGCCGCACCGCCGCCGTCAGCCCCGGGTCCTGGTGCGCGGACCCGTGGTGCGCCACCTTCAGCACGTCCACCGCCCCCAGCTCCGGATGCGCCCGCCACAGCGCCCGCTGGGCCGGCGGCTCCAGATCGCCGAGGAGCAGCAGCGTCACCCCGCCCGGCCCCCGGACCAGCAGCGTGACGCTGGCGTCGTTCGGCCCGCCGTCCGGTGGCCCCGGCCCGGCCGGCGGCCACAGCACCCGCCACTCCAGCGCCCCGGCCCGCCGCCGCTCCCCCGGCTCCGCCCGCACCACCGGCACCCCCGCGGCCCCGGCCACCCGCCGGACGAACTCCGCCTGCCCGGGCGGCTCGTCGAGCCCCGTCACCTGCACCGCCCCCACGGCCCGCCCCTTCAACACCCCCGGCAGACCGGCCACATGGTCGGCGTGGAAGTGGGTCAGCACCAGCAACGGCACCTGTCTCACCTCCAGTTCCCGCAGACAGCGGTCCACCGCCGCCGGATCCGGTCCCGCGTCCACCACCACCCCCGCGCCCTCGCCCGCCGCGAGCACCAGGGCGTCCCCCTGCCCCACCTGGCACATCGCGAACAGCCAGCCCGGCGGCGGCCATCCGGTGACCCAGCGCACCAGCGGCACCGGCCGCACCACCACGAGCAGCAGCGCCACGACCACCCCGACCACCAGCCGGCGCCGGTGCCGCACCCGCCGCACCCCGGCCACCACCGCAGCCGTGACGAGCGCCAGCGCCGCCCCGCCCCACCAGCCGCCGGGCCAGGCCAGCTCCGCGCCGGGCAGCTCCGCACCCGTCCGGGCCACCCGGGCGATCCACCCGGCCGGCCACCCCGCCACCCACGCCGCCCCTGCCGCGCCCGCCGCCCACACCGGCGCCAGCGCGAGCGCCGCGAACCCGAACACCGTCGCGGGCGCCACCGCCAGCTCCGCGAAGAGGTTCGCCGGAATCGCCACCAGACTCATCCGGCCCGCGAAGACCACCACCACCGGCGCCGTCACCGCCTGCGCCGCGAGCGCGGCCGCCAGCGCCTCCGCGAGCCGCCCCGGCACCCCGCGCCGCCGCAGCGCCTCGCTCCATCCCGGCGCCACCACCAACAGCGCCCCGGTGGCCAGCACGGACAGCAGGAACCCGTAACTCCGCGCCAGCCAGGGGTCGTACAGCACCAGCAGCAGCACGACCGCGGCCAGCGCCGGAATCAGCGACCTCCTGCGGCCGGTCGCGACGGCCAGCAGCGCGACCAGCCCGCAGGCCGCCGCCCGCAGCACGCTCGGCTCCGGCCGGCACACCACCACGAACGCCAGCGTGAGCCCCGCCCCCGCCAGCGCCGTCCCGCGCAGCGAGAGCCCGATCCGGGGAGCGAGCCCACCCCGCTCCACCTGCCGCGCCCGCCCCGGCCGCCCGACGAGCAGCAGCAGCACGATCGACAGATTGCTCCCTGAGACGGCCAGCAGGTGCGTGAGATCGGTCGCCTCGAAGGCGTCCCGCAACTCGGTGCCGATCCGGGAGGTGTCCCCGACGACCAGGCCCGGAAGCAGCGCCCGCGCGTCCGGGGCGAGCCCGTCGGTCGCCGCGCGCAGCCCCGCCCGGAGATCGCCGGCGGTCCGCTGGAGCGCGCTCGGCGGCCCCACGATCCTCGGCGGCCCCGCCCCGGCCTTGAGCACGGCCGCGTACGGATCCCCGGACTCCCTCGGCGGCGCGAAACGCGCACCGACCCGCAGCCGCGTCGACGGCAGCAGCCCGAGCCACGCGTCCCGCCCCTCCCCCGGCGGCACGATCAGCAGCACCGGCGCCCGGGTCCGCACGGCCGCACCGCCCGCCCGCTCCACCCGCACCACCTCGGCGTCCATCACCACCGACACCGGCACCATCGCCCGCCCGCTCACCCGGGGCCGGGTGAGCCGGGGATCCGAGGTGACCGTCACCTCGGCCCAGGCCCTGCCGTACTCCTGCGCCAGCACGGGCACCGGACCGCGCCGCAGGTCCGCCGCGTGCAGCCCCGCCGACGCCGCCCCCGCCGCGGCGCACAGCAGCACCCCGCCCCAGGCCGTGGCCCTCAGCCGCCATCCCGGCGACCTCGCCGCCCCGCCGGCACCACCGCCCGGCACGGGATCCCGCCCGCTGGTCAGCCGCCGCGCCACCGCCGGCGTCAGCAGCGCCGCCGCCCCGGCGAGACAGAGCCCCACCCCGGCGACGACCCACCAACCCGCCACGCCCAGCGCCACGGCGGCGGCCGCCCAGGCGGCCAGCGCCGGCGGGACCAGCCGCAGATCGGCGGTCTCCCGCTCGCCCCGGTTCACGGCCGCACCAGCGGCTGGAGGTCCGCGTAACGCCGCTCGCCGATCCCGTCGACCTCGCGCAACTCCTCCACCGAACGGAACCCGCCGTGCTCCGTCCGGTGGTCGACCAGGCGCCGGGCGAGCACCGGCCCCACCCCCGGCAGCCCGTCGAACTGCTCGACCGTCGCCGTGTTGAGGCTCAGCGGCACACCACCCCCGCTCGCCCCCGCACCCGCGCCCGTCCCTCCACCGGCCGTCCCTCCACCGGCCGCCGTTCCGGGCACCCCGACGAGCACCTGCTCACCGTCGAAGAGGACGCGGGCCCGGTTGAGCCCGGTCAGATCCGCCCCCGCCCGCACCCCTCCGGCGGCCCGCAGCGCGTCCGCGACCCGCGACCCGGCCGGCAGCGTCAGCACCCCCGGCCGACGCACCTTCCCTCCCACGTCCACGACCACCTTCGCCGAGGCGCCACCCCCCGCGGCGGACGGCGACGCCGACACCGACGGAGGCGAGGCCACCGCCGGAGCGACCCGGACGGCCTCCGGCGCGCGGACCTGCTCCGGCCGTCCCGCCCAGAAGAACCCCCCGGCCGCGCAGGCGGCCACCCCCAGCACCACGGCCAGCGCCGCCAGCGACCGCGGTTCGAGCCCGCACCGCGTCTGCACCCACAACGGCAGCCGCTCCCGCACCGCCTGCCGCCACCGCCGCTCCCCCGCGCCGGCGGCCACGGCCTCCTCGACCACCACCGGCTCCGCGACCGGCGGCGGATCGGGAACCGGCGGCGGAAACAGCGCGTCCCCCCGCTCCCGGACGACCCCCGTCCCGCCCCCGCCCGGACCCGGCGGCGCGAGCACCCGCCGCACCCGCGCCCGCCGACGGGCACGCCCGGGCGGCGCACCCCGACGCGGCCCGGTGAGCCCGGCCGAGGCGCCCGAAGAACGAGCGGACGAGGAAGGAACGGAGACGGCGGACGAGGAAAGCGAGGAATGCGTACGAAGATCCATACCTGCGACGGTAGGGTCCGCCACCGCCCGGTGCCGTCGCCCTTCGACTTCCGTGGACAGCCGCGGCCTTGTGGACAACTCGCTCACCCACAAGGGTGAGCGACCCCGTCTCAGCGCGGCGAGACGACCACCGCGAGCAGCCCCGGTCCCGTGTGCGCGCCGATGACCGCGCCGACCTCGCTGACGTGCAGCTCGGCGATGCCCGGCAGCCGCTCCCCCAGGCGTTCGGCCAGCGCGTCGGCCCGCTCCGGCGCGGAGAGGTGGTGGACGGCGATGTCGACGGGGCCGGAGCCGGCCTGCGCGACGGCCAGCTCCTCCAGCCGTGCGATCGCCTTGGAAGCGGTCCGCACCTTCTCCCGCAGCTCGATGCGGCCGCCGTCGAGTTCGAGGAGCGGCTTCACCGCGAGCGCGGAGCCCAGCAGCGCCTGCGCGGTCCCGATCCGCCCGCCCCGGCGCAGATAGTCCAGCGTGTCGACGTAGAAGTAGGCGGAGGTGTCCCCGGCGCGCTTCTCGGCCGCCGCGACCGCCTCGTCGAGCGAGCCGCCGGCCTCCACGACCTCCGCCGCCGCGAGGGCGCAGAAGCCGAGGGCCATGCCGATCATGCGCGTGTCCACGACCCGTACGGGGATGGGGGCGTCCTTCGCGGCGAGCACGGCGGCGTCGTAGGTGCCGGAGACCTCGGCGGAGAGGTGGAGGGAGACGATCCCGCGCGCACCCGCCTCCGCGGCCTCGCGGTAGGTGGCGGCGAAGACCTCGGGGCTGGGCCGGGAGGTGGTGACGGACCGCCGCTTCTGCAGCGCCTCGGCGAGCGATCTGGCGGAGATCTCGGTGCCCTCCAGGAGGGCGCGGTCGCCGATGACGACGGTCAGCGGGACTGCGGTGATGGCGTGCCGCTCCATCGTCTGGGGTGGCAGGTAGGCCGTTGAATCGGTGACGATCGCGACATGCCGGGACATGAGCGGGAGGTTACCCGCCGCGACCGCCGCTCGGCAGCCCGACCCCGCTCACAGCCGGTCCGACGATCCCACAGGAAGCCCTGCCGGTGCGCCCGGAGGGTCAGCCGGCGGACTCGGGACGGGCCGTCTTCTCCCACGGGTAGGCGGTCGTCCGGGGGTCGGGCGCGGTGATCGCCTGCGGCGTCTCCGCGGCCGGCGACTGCCCCTGCGGCGCCTGCTGCTGCCCGTGCGAGGGCTGCGACTGCCCGTGCGGGGCCTGCGGCCGGCCCTGCCCCTGCGGCCCGGGCGTCGTCTCGTACCAGGCCGGCTGCGCGGCCCCCGGCGCGGCCGTGCCCTGGTCGGTGGTGGTCCAGTGGCGCAGCGCGCCCGTCTCGACGTCGATCTGGGCGCTCAGCGTGTCCAGGTCGTCGTCGGCGAACCGCCGGGCGCGGTCGCGGGCGGCCTGGCGCAGCGCGTCGGCGGAGCCGGTGATCCGCTCGGTCCGCTCGGTGAGCGCGGGCAGCTGCCCGGCCACGTACGCCTTGTCGGGCTCCCGCTCCAGGCGCTTGAGGTCCTCGTCCAGCTCACGGCCGTGCGCGCTGAGCCGGCCGAACAGGTCGAGCGACTCCCTCAGCGAGGCGTCCTCCGCGACCCCCGCCTGGAGCGCGTCCTGGGTGGCGCGCATCGAGGTGCGCAGCGAGAGCCGCAGCCTGGCCAGCTCGGCGGCGACCCCGGCCTGGCCGAAGCTCTTGGCCCGCAGGGTGGTGTCCTCGACGGTGCGGCGGGCCTGGTCGAGGGTGCGGTCGACGCCGCGCTTGGCCGCCTTGACCACCTTCACCGTGGCGTAGACCCCGAGCGCCACGAACGAAAGGAAGAGCAGCGCCAGGATCGTGACAATCGTGGCTTCCATGTGCGTCGCTCCTCGGCTCCGTCGGCGTCCCACGGGTGTGGTTCTTCCACGGTAAACGGAACGGGCAGGCCGGAGGTTCCATCGGAACCCCCAACCTGCCCGTAGGGGAAACCCCTAGTCCTGCCGTGGCACTCAGGCCACGATGTTCACCAGCTTCGGCGCGCGCACGATCACCTTGCGGATCTCGGCGCCGCCGAGGGCCGCGACGACGTGCGGGTCGGCCAGGGCCAGCTTCTCCAGGTCGGCGTCGGAGATCGACGGGGAGACCTCCAGGCGGGCCCGGACCTTGCCCTTGATCTGCACGACGCAGGTCACGGTCTCGTCCACCACGTACGCCGGGTCGGCGACCGGGAAGTCCTGGTGGACGACCGAGTCGGTGTGGCCGAGGCGGTGCCACAGCTCCTCCGCGATGTGCGGGGCGAGCGGGGCGACCAGCAGCACCAGCTGCTCGGCGACCGCGCGGGAGATCGCGCCGCCGCCCTTGGTGAGGTGGTTGTTCAGCTCGGTGATCTTGGCGATGGCCGTGTTGAAGCGCATCCCGGCCATGTCCTGGGCGACGCCGTCGATCGCCTTGTGCAGGGCGCGCAGGGTGTCCTCGTCGGGCGCGGCGTCGACGACGGTGGCCTCGCCGGTCGCCTCGTCGACGATGTTGCGCCACAGCCGCTGGAGCAGGCGGTACTGGCCGACCACGGCGCGGGTGTCCCACGGCCGGGAGACGTCCAGCGGGCCCATCGCCATCTCGTACAGGCGCAGGGTGTCGGCGCCGAACTCGGCGCAGATCTCGTCCGGCGTGACGGCGTTCTTCAGGGACTTGCCCATCTTGCCGAGGACGCGGCTGACCTTCTCGCCCTCGTACCAGTACGCGCCGTCGCGCTCCTCGACCTCGGCGGCCGGCACGGCGATGCCGCGGGCGTCGCGGTAGACGAACGCCTGGATCATGCCCTGGTTGTAGAGCTTGTGGAACGGCTCGGCCGAGGAGATGTGGCCCAGGTCGAAGAGGATCTTCGACCAGAAGCGGGCGTACAGCAGGTGGAGCACGGCGTGCTCAGCGCCGCCGACGTACAGGTCGACACCGCCGGTGGGCATGCCCTCGCGCGGACCCATCCAGTACTGCTCGATGGCCGGGTCGACGAGCTTCTCGCTGTTGTGCGGGTCCAGGTAGCGCAGCTCGTACCAGCAGGAACCGGCCCAGTTGGGCATGGTGTTGGTCTCGCGGCGGTACTTCTTCGGCCCGTCGCCCAGGTCGAGGGTGACGTTGACCCACTCCTCGTTGCGGGAGAGCGGGGTCTCGGGCTGGGTGTCGGCGTCGTCCGGGTCGAAGGTCCGCGGCGAGTAGTCCTCGACCTCGGGCAGCTCCAGCGGGAGCATCGACTCGGGCAGCGCGTGGGCGACGCCGTCCTCGTCGTAGACGATCGGGAAGGGCTCGCCCCAGTACCGCTGGCGGCTGAACAGCCAGTCGCGCAGGCGGAAGTTGACGGTGCCCTCGCCGATGCCGCGGTCGGCCAGCCAGGCGGTGATCTTCGCCTTGGCGTCGACGACGCCCAGGCCGTCCAGGGAGATCTCGTCGTTGGCGGAATTGACCAGCTTCGCCTCGTACGAGCCGAAGGCGTCGTCCCAGGTGGAGGGGTCGGTGCCGCGGTCGTCGCTCGGCTCGACGACGCAGCGCATCGGCAGCTCGAAGGCACGCGCGAAGGCGAAGTCGCGGCTGTCGTGCGCGGGGACGGCCATGATGGCGCCGGTGCCGTAGCCCATGAGGACGTAGTCGGCGATGAAGACGGGGACCTGCTCGCCGCTGACCGGGTTGGTCGCGTACGCGCCGGTGAAGACGCCGGTCTTCTCCTTGGCGTCGGCCTGCCGCTCGACGTCGGACTTGGAGGCGGCCTGCTTGCGGTAGGCGTCGACGGCCTCGGCGGGGGTGGCGTGACCGCCGGTCCACACCGCGTGCGTGCCCTCGGGCCAGGCGGCCGGCACGATCTTCTCGACCAGGTCGTGCTCGGGGGCCAGGACCATGTAGGTGGCGCCGAACAGGGTGTCCTGGCGGGTGGTGAAGACGGTGATGGCGCCGGTGTCGCCGACCTGGAAGTCGACGCGGGCGCCCTCGGAGCGGCCGATCCAGTTGCGCTGCTGCAGCTTGATCGCCTCGGGCCAGTCCAGGCCGTCGAGGTCGTCCAGCAGGCGGTCCGCGTAGGCGGTGATGCGCATGTTCCACTGGCGCAGCTTGGCCTTGAAGACCGGGAAGTTGCCGCGCTCGGAGCGGCCGTCGGCGGTGACCTCCTCGTTGGCGAGGACGGTGCCCAGGCCGGGGCACCAGTTGACCGGCGCGTCGGAGGCGTACGCCAGGCGGTACTCGCCCAGGACGTCGGCGCGCTCGGCGGCGGTCAGGTCGGCCCACGCGCGCGTGCCGGGGACCTCGCGGGTGCCGTTCTCGAACTGCTCGATCAGCTCGGCGATCGGGCGGGCCTTGGCGGCCTCGGTGTCGTACCAGGAGTTGTAGATCTGCAGGAAGATCCACTGGGTCCACTTGTAGTACTCGGGGTCGATCGTGGCGAACGACCGCCGCTTGTCGTGGCCCAGGCCCAGCCGGCGCAGCTGGGCCTTCATGTTCTCCATGTTGGCCTCGGTGGACACGCGCGGGTGCGTGCCGGTCTGCACGGCGTACTGCTCCGCGGGCAGGCCGAAGGCGTCGAAGCCCAGGGTGTGGAGCACGTTGTGGCCGCTCATGCGCGCGTGGCGGGCGAAGACGTCCGTGGCGATGTAGCCGAGCGGGTGGCCGACGTGGAGGCCCGCACCCGAGGGGTACGGGAACATGTCCATGATGAACTTCTTGGGCCGGGCGGCGACCGCGGGGTCGCCCGCCAGGTCACCGGAGGGGTTCGGCGCCTCGTAGGTGCCCTCGGCGTCCCAGACGTCCTGCCAGCGTGCCTCGATGTCGGCGGCCATGGCCGCCGTGTAGCGATGCGGGGCCGCCGTCTCGGCAGCCGTGTTGATCTCGGTCATGGTCCTAGAAGCTCCATCGATCGTCTCTGCCCACTGCCACGAACTGCCACGAAATGAAAAATCCCCTCGCACAGGAGGGGACGCCGCGCCGACTCCGACGGGATCTCTTCCGCCCGTCGGGACTGATCAGCGCGGCTCGATAAGCAGGAGGCGTACGGCACGCATGGCGCCAGGGTACCGCAGCGCCCACAGGGGCCGCATCGATGTCCACGGGGCGACACCGGTCTTCCGGGACACGAAGAAGCGGGCCATCCGATCCGGATGACCCGCTTCTCTTCTGTGGAGCTAAGGAGAATTGAACTCCTGACCTCCTGCATGCCATGCAGGCGCTCTACCAACTGAGCTATAGCCCCTCATTGCGGCATATCAGCGTACCGCAGAAGTGCGGAGAGCCATCCGGTGTGGATGGCCCGTCTGCCTTCTGTGGAGCTAAGGAGAATTGAACTCCTGACCTCCTGCATGCCATGCAGGCGCTCTACCAACTGAGCTATAGCCCCTCGTGATCGTCTCCGTCCGGCTCCCTGGCGGGTCTTCCTCGCGGCGACGGACAGAACAGTAACCGGCCGCCGGGCAGAACTCCAAATCCGTTTCTCCGGCACTGTCGGAGGCTCCGGGTAGGGTCGCCCCCTGTGTCCCCCTCCGCACCTTCCCCGTCCCGCACCCGGCCGTGGCCCCTGGTCGCCGCCGCGGTCACCTGCCTGATCTCGTTCGCGGCCTTCTGGGTGGCGCAGCGCGTCGCCCACGTGAACATGCTCGACGTGATGGTCTACCGGGCCGAGGCCGAGACCCTGCGGGCCGGCGGCGACCTGTACGCGATGCGCGCCACCTCGGCGAACCTGGCGATGACCTATCCGCCGTTCGCCGCCGTGCTGTTCCTGCCGCTGACGCTGGTCGGCGTCCCGCTGATGCGGACGCTCTCCACCGCGGGGAACCTGCTGCTGGTGCTGGCGCTGGTCCGGCTCTCGCTCCAGCTGGTCCGGCCGGCCCTGGCCGCGCCCGGACGACGGGCCGACCTGTGGCGTACGACGCTGTGGGTCGCGGCGGCCGTGGTCTGGGCCGAGCCGGTGTGGACGACCCTCCGGTACGGGCAGATCAACCTGCTGGTCGCGGTGGCCGTGCTGTGGGACTTCACGCGCCGCGAGGGCAACCGCTGGGCCGGCCTCGGCATCGGCCTGGCGACCGCGGTGAAACTCACACCCGGACTCTTCGTGGTGCTGCTCCTCGCCGCCGGCCTGCTGCTGTGGCGCCGGAACCGGGGGATGAACCAGTGGCTGCGCACGGCGCTGACGGCGACCGGGGTCTTCCTGGCGACGACACTGGCGATGGTGGTGGCGCTGCCGGCGGATTCGCGGACCTTCTGGACGCGGACGCTGTTCGAGACGGGCCGGGTCGGGCACGCGGAGGAGACCGCCAACCAGTCCCTCAGCGGGGTCCTGGCGCGGCTGATGCACACGGACGCGCCCGGCCTGTGGTGGCTGGCGGCGGCGGTCCTGCTCGGCGGCGCGGCGATGGCGCTCGCGATACGGGCGGCGGTGCGCGGCGACCGGGCGGTGGCCGTGGTCGTCACCGCCTTCACGGCGCTGATGGTCTCCCCGATCTCCTGGTCCCACCACTGGGTCTGGTGCGTGCCCCTGCTGATCCTGCTGTACGACCGCGCCACGCGCGCGTGGCTCACGACGGGCGCGGTGGCACTGGCCTTCGCCTCGTTCGCACTGTGGTGGGTGCCGCACGACCCGGGCCGTCCCGAACTCGACCAGAACGCGGGTCAGATGCTGCTGTCGGCGGTCTATCCGCTGACGGCGACGGCGGTCTTCGCCGGGTACGCGCTGCTGGTGTGGCGGACGCCGCGCCGGCCGCGGATCCCGGGGGCCCGGAAGGAGGCCGTCGTGGTGCGGGAGCCTCAGGCCGTGGCGAAGGAGTAGAACCGTTTGAGGGTGCAGTGCTCGTCGAGGAGCCGGCCGTAGATCGGCTCCCCCTCCAGTTCGCGGTAGGTCTCGATCGGGTCGCCCTTTATGATCAGCGCCCGCGCGCACTCCTCGCACCAGTACTGGTACTCGGGGTTGACGGGGTCCATGTCCCGCACGATGGGCGTGCCGCTGCCGCACCAGTCGCACTTCCGCCTGTGCGCACCCAAAGGCCACCCTCCCGTCCGGACCTGGTCCCCCTCCGGCCGTCCGATTCTGCCATGGCCGGGCGGCGGCCCAGAAGTGACAAAACGACAGATCCCGCCCCCCTTTGCAGAGGACGGGATCCGGTGACTGTGGAGCTAAGGAGAATTGAACTCCTGACCTCCTGCATGCCATGCAGGCGCTCTACCAACTGAGCTATAGCCCCTCGTGTTCTTCACGCTCAGCGCTGCGAACAAGAAGAACTTTAGCCTGTGACCTGCCGGAAAGTGAAATCCGGGCGCGGGGCCCGGTCCGGACCGTCAGGTGTCGTCGCCGAGGACCGGCTCGGGCAGCGAGCCGGCGTTGTGCTCGAGGAGGCGCCAGCCGCGCGCGCCCTGGCCGAGGACGGACCAGCAGCAGTTCGAGACGCCGCCCAGGCTCTCCCAGTGGTGCGGCTCCAGGCCGAGCAGCCGGCCGATGGCGGTACGGATGGTGCCGCCGTGGCTGACCACGACCAGGGTGCCGTCCTGCGGGAGCTTGTCGGCGTGCTCCAGGATCACCGGGGCGGCCCGGTCGGCCACCTCGGTCTCCAGCTCGCCGCCGCCCCGGCGCACCGGCTCGCCGCGCTTCCAGGCGGCGTACTGCTCGCCGAACCGCGCGACGATCTCGTCGTGCGTGAGCCCCTGCCACTCCCCTGCGTACGTCTCGCGCAGCGCGGAGTCGTGGGCGACGGAGAGTCCGGTCAGCGCGGCCAGCTCGGCGGCCGTGGCCGCCGTCCGCTTCAGGTCGGAGGCGACGATCGCGTCGGGACGCAGGGCGGCGAGCAGCCGGGCGGCCCGGCGGGCCTGGTGGACGCCGGCTTCCGTGAGCTCGATGTCGGTCGAGCCCTGGAAGCGGCGCTCCAGGTTCCAGGAGGTCTGGCCGTGGCGCCACAGGACGATACGGCGGCCGGTGCCGCCCTTGGCGGCGCTCAGCTCAGCTCACCGTCCGCCGCCGTGTCGGCGCCGGTCAGCGCGGCGTGCTCGGCGGCCTTGCCGCGGGTCTTGACGGCGTCCTCGGGGAGCGGAAGCTCGGGGCAGTCCTTCCACAGCCGCTCCAGGGCGTAGAAGACCCGCTCCTCGCTGTGCTGCACGTGGACGACGATGTCGACGTAGTCGAGGAGGATCCAGCGGGCGTCGCGGTCGCCCTCGCGGCGCACCGGCTTGGCGCCGAGCTCCTTCTGGAGCCGCTCCTCGATCTCGTCGACGATCGACTTGACCTGGCGGTCGTTGGGCGCGGAGGCGAGCAGGAAGGCGTCGGTGATCGACAGCACGTCGCTGACGTCGTACGCGATGATGTCGTGAGCGAGCCGGTCGGCCGCCGCCTGGGCGGCAGCGTTGACGAGCTCGATGGAGCGATCCGTGGCGGTCACAAGCAGGCTTTCGTCGGCGGTCCAGTACCCCTCCAGGGTCTCACGGACCGCCGACGACCCCGCAAACGATTACGAGGCGCCCGGAATCTCGTAGTCCCGGCCGAGGACGACGGTGATCGCGGCGGTGCCGGAGGGCTTGCCCTTGGTGACGGAGTCGTCGGGCAGGCCGAGGGTCTTGGCGACCTCGACGGCCGTGGCCTTCTGGGCGTCGTCCTTGTAGACGACCTCGGACGTCGCCTGGCTGTCGGCCTTGGTCCCGCCGACGAAGGCGTAGCCGCCGTTGATCAGGACGATCTTGGCCGCCTCGACGGCGTCCTCGCCGGTCGCGTCCTTGATCGAGACGCGCGGCACCCCGCCGGCGTCGAGGGCGGTGACCTTGCCGCCGAGGATGTCCTTGACCACGCTGTCGCCGGCGCCCTCGGCGAGCGCGCCGTCCTCGCCGACGGGCAGCATCGCGGTCTTGTAGGCGCCGGTCTTGGCGTGCTCGGCGAGCTTCGCGAGGGAGGCGCCGAGGTCCTTCTCGGGGAGGGACGGGTCGGCGATCTGCTGGAGGTACTCGATGGCGGTCGTGGCGTTCGCGGCGTCGCTGGGCATCTTGCGCAGCATGCCGTTGACGACCTGGCCGAAGCGCTGGAGCTGCTTGGCCTCGGCCTCGCCGGAGGCCCGGTAGGTGGCGTAGGCGACGGCGGCGCGGCCGGTGAGGGTCTGCTTCTCGCCCTTGGTGACGAGCGGGTCGGAGCCCTTCTTGGCCTTGGGGTCGGGGACGGTGGCGTCGGTGTCGACCTCGATGCCGCCGAGGTACTCGACGAGGTTCTCCAGGTACGGGCTGTCCAGCCGCCAGGTGCCGGCGATCTTGGCGCCGAGGAGGGTGTCGAGGGCTTCGCGGGTGCCGCTGGAGCCGTCGTCCTCGACGGACTTGCCGAGGGTGGTGGCGGCGCCCTCGGTGTCGGCGACGGCGAGGGCGTTGGGCAGCAGGACGGTGGTGCCCTGCTTGGTGGTGGCGTTGTCCACGAGGAGGGCGGTGGAGGTGCCGCCGCCCTGGATGTCGTGGAGGTGGAGGACGATCGTGTCGCGCTGCTGCGGGCCGGTGGCGGTGCCCTGCTGCGTCTGCTCGGAGCCGCCGGTACCGGGGAGCAGACCGGCCGACCACAGGTAGCCGACGCCGCCGACGGCGGCGAGGACGAGGACGACGACCAGGGCGATCACCCGGTTGCGGCCGCGCCGACGGGCCTCCTCGCGCCGCTCGGACCGGCTCTCGGTGAACTTGAGCCAGTCGATGACGTCCTCGGAGTCCTCGTCGGGCTCCTCGATGAAGGAGAACTGCTCGGTGCGGTACTCCCGGTCCTCGTCGGCGTCGGCCCGGCGGGGGGCCCTGGGGGGCGCGGGGGCGGCGGGCGGCTCGGGGGCGGGCCGCTGGCCGGGGACACCGGCCGGGGCGGCGGCGACGGGCGCGGCGGGCTCGGCGGCCTGCCACTGCTGTCCTGCGCCGCCGTAGGTCTCGTACGGGTCGTACGCGGGCTGGGCGTAGCCGCCCTGGGCCTGGCCGTGTCCCGACGGGCCGGCGTAGGGGTCGTACGAGGGCTGCTGGGGCGCCTGGGGCTGCTGCGGGGCCTGCGGCTGCTGGGGCTGGGCGTAGGGGTCGTAGCCGTACGTCTGCTGCTGTCCGGCGTACGGGTCGTACGCGGACTGCTGCGGGGGCTCGGCCTGCTGCTGGTACACCGGCTGCCCGTACGCGTCGTAGCCGATGATCTGCGGCTGCGGGTAGTACGGGTCGTACGGGTTCTGCTGATCGTTCACCGGTGCCCCTCCCCGGGACTGTCACTCGCCGCGGTACAGCTGGCGCTTGTCGATGTAGCGGACGACGCCGTCCGGGACGAGATACCAGACGGGGTCGCCCTCGGCGACCCGTGCGCGGCAGTCGGTGGACGAGATGGCGAGGGCGGGGACCTCGACGAGGGAGACGCCGCCCTCGGGCAGTCCGTCGTCGGTGAGGTCGTGGCCCGGCCGGGTGACGCCGATGAAGTGGGCGAGGGCGAAGAGCTCCTCCGCGTCGCGCCAGGTGAGGATCTGCGAGAGCGCGTCGGCACCGGTGATGAAGAAGAGGTCGGCGTCGCTGTTGAGGGAGCGCAGCTCCCTCAGGGTGTCGATCGTGTAGGTCGCGCCGCCGCGGTCGATGTCGATGCGGCTGACCGAGAACTGCGGGTTGGAGGCCGTGGCGATGACCGTCATCAGATAGCGGTCCTCGGCGGGCGACACCGCCTTGTGGCTCTTCTGCCACGGCTCACCGGTCGGTACGAACACCACCTCGTCCAGGTGGAACAGGGCGGCGACCTCGCTGGCCGCCACCAGGTGTCCGTGGTGGATCGGGTCGAACGTCCCGCCCATCACGCCGAGGCGGCGCTTGCCGCGGCCGCCAGTAGGCACTTCCTGCTCTCCCATGCGTGCAGAGCCTACTGGCACGGCGGCGGACGCCGGCTCAGCGGCCTCCCGGTCCGCGTCCGGCTCAGCGGTCGCGGTTGAAGCGGGTGGTGATCCAGAGCAGCAGCATCAGCGCGAGGAAGGCGCCACCGCCGGTGACGTACGGGTTGAGGCTGTCGTGGTTGCCACCGTGCTCGGCGCCCTCGGAAGCAAGCGTGACGAGGTTGGCGGCGGTGCTGTGGAGGCTCATCTTCGGCAGACCTATCAGATCGGGGGTGGGAGCGGAGACTTCGCGCACATCGTATGCGGGCGGTCGCGGCTCTCTCACGCCGACTCAGGCGTTGGCGTCCTCGGCGTCCCCGGACGCCCCTCGGGCGGGGGTGTCGGCGGACCGGTCCGCGGTCCCGGCGGTGGTGGCGTCCGTGGTGTCGGGCGTGGTGCCGTCCGTGGTGTCGGGCGTGGTGCCGTCCGTGGTGTCGGGCGTGGGGCCGTCCGTGGTGGCGTCGCTGCGGTAGCCGCGGAGCAGGAACCAGGCGAGGAGGGCGCCGCCGACCATGGAGACCAGCAGGACGATGCGGAGCGTGTCGCCCGGTCCCTGCTCCGCCGCCGCGGCGATCCCGGTGAGGGCGGTGGTGGCTGCGGCGGTGTCCGGCATGCGGTCGTACTCCCTCGTTGTCCACAGGGCCCGAGTTGTCCACAGGCCCTCCGCCCAAAATAGCGCCCTCGCCTAGGGTGGGTCGTGTCAGGGGGACGAGTACCGACTCGTACGGATGGACAGGGGGCGTTCATGACCGACAACCACGGCGGGAACCAGCGGGAAAGCGTGCCGAGCAGGCAGCGCAAGCGGTTCCCCGGGATCTCCTCGCGGGCCTACGAGCACCCGGCGGACCGCTCGGCGCTGGTGGCGCTGCGGAAGCTGAGCGGTTTCGACACGGTGTTCAAGGCGCTCAGCGGACTGCTGCCGGAGCGCAGTCTGCGGCTCCTCTACCTCTCGGACTCCGTCCGGGTGAGCGACGCGCAGTTCTCGCACCTCAACGACATGCTGCGGGACGCCTGTTACATCCTCGACCTGGACAAGGTCCCGCCGATGTACGTCACGCAGAACCCGGTGCCGAACGCGATGTGCGTGGGCCTGGACGAGCCGGTGATCGTGCTGACGACGGGGCTCGTCGAGCTGCTCGACGAGGAGGAGATGCGGGCGGTCGTCGGCCACGAGGTCGGGCACGCCCTGTCGGGGCACGCGGTGTACCGGACGGTGCTGCTCTTCCTGACGAACGTGGCGCTGAAGGTCGCCTGGATCCCGCTGGGGAACGTGGCGGTGATGGCGATCGTGACCGCGCTGCGCGAGTGGTTCCGCAAGTCGGAGCTGTCGGCCGACCGGGCGGGGCTGCTCGTGGGGCAGGACCTGCGGGCCTCGATGCGGGGTCTGATGAAGATCGCCGGTGGCAACCATCTGCACGAGATGAACGTGGACGCGTTCCTCGCCCAGGCGGACGAGTACGAGAAGGCCGGTGACCTGCGGGACTCGGTCCTGAAGATCCTCAACGTGCTGCCGCGCTCGCACCCGTTCACCACCGTGCGGGCGGCCGAGCTGAAGAAGTGGTCGGAGAGCCGCGACTACCAGCGGCTGATGGACGGCCACTACCCGAAGCGTTCGGAGGACAAGGACACCTCGGTCACGGACTCCTTCCGGGAGTCGGCCGGGCACTACGCGCAGACCGTGAAGGACAGCAAGGATCCGCTGGTCAAGCTCGTCGGGGACATAGCCGGCGGGGCCGGGGAGCTCGCGGGCGACCTGGGCGGACGGCTGCGGACGGTGTTCGGCGGCGGCGCCCCGAAGGGGCCGGGCAAGGACTCCGGCGGGGATCCGGGCAAGGACTCCGGCACGGGTGGCGGCGAGGCCAGGGGCTCCCAGGAGTAGTCGGGCGTCAGGGCTTGGGCTGGGCGGCCGGGGCGAGGGCTCCGCAGAGCGCCGGGGCCGTCGGGCGGTCGACGGCGTAGGGGTCGGTGAGGGCCGGTCCGGCGTCCGCCGGGACCTCGGCCCCGGCCAGCAGCGGCCTGAGTGCGCCTCCGGTGTCGGCTCCGCATGCCTGCGGCCCGGCCTCGACGGTGCTGACCAGCAGTTCGGCGCGGTGCATGCGCAGGTCCTCGCGGTCGAAGCGGAAGTGCAGGGTGCGGTGGACCGTGAAGAGGGAGGCGGCGGCGTCGGTGCCCGGGCCCTGGACGGCGGGGCGCAGCGCGTAGGTGAAGGTGTGGTCGGCGGTGACGTCGAGGGTGTCGGGGGTGGTCTCGGCGAAGCGGAGGGTGCCCTGGACGCGGGGCGCGGCGTCGGCCACGGTGACCTGCCGGGGGTCGAAGCGGACCACCCAGGCGGCGACGGCGTGCCGGCCGTCGTCGGCGGGGGCGGAGACGCTGCGGTCGAACTGGGCCAGTTGGTCGGGGTCGAGCAGTAGCCGGGCGGGCCGGACGGTCTGGCTCGCGAGGACGTCGGGCTCCAGGGAGGAGGCCACGAGGTAGTCCTTGGCGATGCTGAGGGCGGTGACGACCTGGCCCTCGGAGAAGTGGGTGGTGCGGGCGGCGACGGGGAGGTTGATGCCGGCGGCGCCGGTGCGGTACTCGGCGGCGGGGCTGCGGGCGAGGAGCCGGGCGGGGTCGCCGCCGGGGACGGGTCCCTGGGGGGCGAGCGGGACGACGGTGGTGCGGAGCGGCTCGGCGCGCTGGTCGGGCGGCGGCTGGTAGGGGTTGCGCAGGCCGAGATAGACGGCCGTGCCGAAGGCGAGGAGGATCAGCAGGACCAGGAGGAGGGCCTGGCCGGAGCCGCGGCGGCCGATGGGGCCGGGGCGGTTGCGGACGGCGAGCGCGTGCTCGCCCATCCGTTCCCGGGCCGAGTACTCCTGGAGGTGGGCAGCGCGGACGAACGCCTCGTCGAAGACGACGGATCGGTACTCGTCCTCACCGCCGGGGAGTCCCTCGGGAGTCCCCTCAGGCGGGTCGCCACGCCCTGCCATACCTTCAGGGTAGGTCGGCGGGGGCTTCGGTAAACGCCCAGGTACACGACAAGTTCGGAAGTTTTCCGCCGTCGGGGTGGTGGCCGGGACGGCCGTCCGGGTGGTGTCAGGGTGTGCGGGGCGCGACGGAGGCCGCGGGCGGCGTCCGGTCGGCGGTCGCCGGGCTGCCGGTGGCCGGCGGGGCGGCGGCGGTGGCCGGGGTGCCGGTGAGCACCGGTACCGGGGGCGCGGCGGCCGGGGAGGCGGCCGGTGGGGCCGGGTTGGGCTGGTCGACGCCGGTGGAGGCCGGGGGGACCTGGTCCTGGCGGTTGGCGGCGGCGCCGCGGTAGACGGCGGTGAAGGCGAGGGCCACCATGCCGATGCCCATCAGGAGGGCGAGGAGCCAGGCGACGGGCCGGTGCCAGCGGGCGCTGCCCCGGTAGGGGCGCAGGGCGCCGCCGTGGCGGCCGTAGGGGCTGGCGTCGTCGCCGATGTCGTCGGGTTCGTAGGTGAGGCCGACGGGGTCGCGGCCGTCGTCGTAGAGGTCGTCGTCGCCCGCGGCGCGGAGGGCGCGGGCGCGGGCCGATTCGGCCTCGGCGCGGGCCTGGGCGGCGGCGAGGAGGCGTTCGACGGCCGTCGGCTCGTGGATGGCGGCGGCCCTGACGAACTCCTCGTCGAAGACCACGTCCCAGCGGCCCTCGGCGGCGCCTCCGCGCTCGTCGTCGGGCTCCCAGCCGTTCGGGGACGGCCTGCCCCCCACGTCGTCCGGCACGGTCTCAGAGTAGACCGGGGATGTGGTTTTGGGCAGGGAGAGTGCGAAGTCTCCCCGCCCGTACCGAAAGGAGGTGTGCGAGGTGGTGTTACCGGATGTGACCGTCGCCGGTCACGATGTACTTGGTGGAGGTGAGCTCCGGAAGGCCCATGGGGCCCCGGGCGTGGAGCTTCTGGGTGGAGATGCCGATCTCCGCGCCGAAGCCGAACTGTCCGCCGTCCGTGAAGCGGGTGGAGGCGTTCACGGCGACCGTGGTGGAGTCGACCAGCTGGGTGAAGCGGCGGGCCGCGGCCTGCGAGGTGGTGACGATGGCCTCGGTATGGCCGGAGGTCCACATGCGGATGTGCTCGACGGCCTTGTCGAGGGAGTCGACGACCGCGGCGGCGATGTCGTGGGAGAGGTACTCGGTCTCCCAGTCCTCGGGGGTGGCCGGGACGACGGTGGCCTTGGTGCCCTCGGTGTGGGCGAGGACCCGCTCGTCGGCGTGGACGGTGACGCCGGCCTCGGCCAGCGCGTCGAGGGCGCGGGGCAGGAAGGCGGCGGCGATGTCCTGGTGGACCAGGAGGGTCTCGGCGGCGTTGCAGACACTGACCCGCTGGGCCTTGGAGTTGATCAGGATGTCGACGGCCATGTCGAGGTCGGCCTGGGCGTCGACGTAGACGTGGCAGTTGCCGGTGCCGGTCTCGATGACCGGGACGGTGGACTCCTCGACGACCGTCTTGATCAGGGAGGCGCCGCCGCGCGGGATGAGGACGTCGACGAGGCCGCGGGCGCGCATCAGCTCGCGGACGGAGTCGCGGGACTCGCCGGGGACGAGCTGGATGGCGTCGGCGGGCAGCCCGGCGCCGCCGACGGCGTCGCGGAGGACGGTGACGAGGGCGGTGTTGGAGGCGTAGGCGGAGGAGGAGCCGCGGAGCAGCACGGCGTTGCCGGCCTTGAGGCAGAGGGCGGCGGCGTCCACGGTGACGTTGGGCCGGGCCTCGTAGATGATGCCGACGACGCCGAGGGGGACGCGGACCTGGCGGAGGTCGAGGCCGTTGGGGAGGGTCGAGCCGCGGACGACCTCGCCGACCGGGTCGGGCAGGGCGGCGACGTGGCGGACGTCGGCGGCGATGGCGCGGACCCGCTCGGGGGTGAGGGTGAGCCGGTCGATGATCGACTCGCTGGTGCCGGCCTCGCGGGCCTTGGCGATGTCCTCGGCGTTCGCCTCGACGATCTCCGCGGTACGGACTTCGAGGGCGTCCGCGATGGCGAGGAGGGCGTCGTCCTTGGCCGAGCGCGGCAGTGGCGCGATCTGTGCGGCGGCGCCACGGGCCCGGTAGGCGGCCCGGGTGACCGGGGAGAGGTTGTCGAGGGGCGTGAGCGAGGTCATGCCCGCAGGGTACTGGCACGGGCGGGTCGACCCGGCACGTACGACGGGCGCATCCCGCAGTGCGAGACGCGCCCGTGCCGGCGTGCGGATGGCGGGGGCCCGGTCCGTCGGGGCCCGGGACCCCGGCCGGTCAGTAGGGGTGGACTCCGACGGGGGCGGCGGGCGGCGGGCCGTAGCCCTCCGCGATCCGCTGGTGGTAGGTCTCCCGGTCGATGACCTCCAGGCCGACGATCTCCCACGGGGGGAGCTTGGCGGTCTGCCGGTGCTCGCCCCAGAGCCGGAGGGCGACGGCGGCCGCGTCGTGCAGGTCGCGGGCCTCCTCCCAGTACCGGATCTCGGCGTGGTCGTTGGCATAGCGGCTGGTCAGCAGGAAGGGGTGGTCGTGGGCCAGCTGTTCGAGCCCGCGCCGCACCTCCTTCAGCGGTGACTCGACGCCGGAGACGCTGAGGGTGACGTGCCACAGCTTGGACAGCGGGCGCTCCCCCGCGCCGCCGTCCCGTGTGCCCGTCTCGGCTGCTGTGCTCTTGCCTTCCGTGGCCGTGTCCTGTGCCGCGTCGAAGTCGGCTCCGGCCTCGACACTCGTCAGGGCGCGTTCGGTCGTCCCGCGGGGCAGTGCCCCTGGGCGCGCTCGTCTCACCGGCGGCCTCCTGTGTGATGCGTGTGGTGCTGTACCCCGCGTTGCTCGTTACCCCCGAGACAAAGTTGACCAGTCCGAGCCGTCGCATGGGGCGGTTTTGGTAAAGGTCCCTTCCGGATGGCAGGACTTTCAGCCGTTTCGGCGGTGATTTCGCAAGGGCTTCCGCACCGGTTTCCGGCCCCGGAGCGGGGTGGCTCTCAGCCGAGGACGACGAGGTCGTCGCGGTGGACGACCTCGCGCTCGTACTCGGGGCCGAGCTCCGCGGCGAGTTCGCGGGTGGAGCGGCCCAGCATCCGGGGGAGTTCCCTGGCGTCGAAGTTGACGAGGCCGCGGGCGACGGGGCGGCCGACGGCGTCGCGGAGCTCGACCGGGTCGCCGGCGACGAACTCGCCCTCGGCGGCGGTGATCCCGGCGGCGAGGAGCGACTTCTTGCCCTGCGAGTACGCGCGCCCCGCCGCGGGGGGGGGGGGGGGGGGGGCCC
>NZ_JBHYKM010000012.1:78896-98285 GCF_042741435.1 Streptomyces sp. NPDC058955
CGCCGACCCTCACCCACCTCTCGGGGGTGCGGCCGGGGGGGCTGGTGTGTGTTGCGCGGCCCGCCCGGGGGGCCGGGGGGGCCTGGGCCGCGCGGGCGAGGGAGCCCTGGGGGGTGGAGGCGTGGGCGAGCCACAGGAGACGGTCGGCGGAGCGGCGGCCGGTGCGCTGGAAGTAGGTGCCGGTGTCGCGGCCGGCGAGGGCGTCGGCGGCGCGACTGGCGGAGGTGAGGACGACGGGGATGCCGGCGGCGGCGGCGATCCGGGCGGCCTCGACCTTGGTGACCATGCCGCCGGTGCCGACGCCGGCCTTGCCCGCGGAGCCGATCTCGACATGGGCGATGTCCTGCGGGCCGCCGACCTCGGCGATCCGGGAGCTGCCGGGCTTCGCGGGGTCGCCGTCGTAGAGGCCGTCGACGTCGGAGAGGAGGACGAGGAGGTCGGCGCGGACGAGGTGGGCGACGAGGGCGGCGAGCCGGTCGTTGTCGCCGAAGCGGATCTCGTCGGTGGCGACGGTGTCGTTCTCGTTGACGACCGGCAGCGCGCCCATGGCGAGCAGCTGGTCGAGGGTGCGGTAGGCGTTGCGGTAGTGGGCCCGGCGGCTGGTGTCGTCGGTGGTGAGCAGCACCTGGCCGACGCGGACGCCGTAGCGGGCGAAGGAGGCGGTGTACCGGGCGACGAGGAGGCCCTGGCCGACGCTGGCGGCGGCCTGCTGGCGGGCCAGGTCCTTGGGCCGGCGGGTGAGGCCGAGCGGGGCGAGGCCGGCGGCGATGGCGCCGGAGGAGACCAGGACGATCTCCTTCTCGCCGCCGCTGCGGACCTTGGCGAGGACGTCGACGAGGGCGTCGACCCGGTCGGCGTCGAGGCCGCCGGCGGCGGTGGTGAGGGAGGAGGAGCCGACCTTGACGACGATCCGGCGCGCCTCGGTGACGAATGGGCGCGTCACGGTCTGCGGGGTCACGTCCGGTCGGTTCATGTCCTGCTGCACCGTCGCCATCTCCGTCGCCACCTGCGCCGTCCTCACTCGCTGTTCTGGCGCCGTGCGCTCCCGGCACGGTCGCGAGGGGCAATCTACGCGAGCCGGGACGGCTGCCGCTCCTCCGTTTCGCCCTCCGGACCGGCGTCCCGCGGGCCGGGGGCCCGGCTGACCAGGATCCGGCGGGAGATCACGTACGTGAAGGGGATGGCGACGACGGCGGCCACGAGCGGCGCGATCCGGTCGTCCGTTCCGGCCCAGGTGACGAGCGCGTACAGGCCGGCGCTCTGCACCACGTAGTTGGTGACGTTGGTGAGGGGGAAGAGGGCGAACTTCTTCCAGGTGGGGCGGGTGCGGTAGGTGAAGTACGTGTTCAGGAAGAAGGAGCCCACCATGCTGAGCAGGAAGGCGAGGGTGTACGCGGCGAAGTACGGCATCCAGGGGTGGAGCAGCAGGTAGCAGCCGAAGAAGGTGCCGGTGTTGATCCCGCCCACCACGCCGAAGCGGATGATCTGGCCGAGCTGGTCTCGCATGGGCCCATCAGATCGCCGAGAGATGAACGAGGCATGCCGTGGGGGCGACGCCCGCACGACGAACGGCCCCCTCGTACGGGTGGGTACGAGGGGGCCGTTCACGGGGTCCTAGACGGCGGCGCCGCGGCGGGCGGTCCAGCCGGCCCAGGCGGAGCCGATCATGTCGCGGACGTCGTGGCGGGCCTTCCAGCCCAGCTCGGCGGCGATGCGGTCGGCGGAGGCGACGACGCGGGCCGGGTCGCCGGGGCGGCGCGGGGTGACGACGGGCTCGGTGGTGTGCTCGGTGATCTCGTTGATCAGGCCGACCATCTCGGTGACGGAGACGCCCTCGCCGCGGCCGATGTTGACGGTCAGGTCGCGCGGCTCGCCGGCCTCGGCCCACTCGGCGAGCTTGCGGGCGGCGACGAGGTGGGCGTCGGCCAGGTCCTCGACGTGGATGTAGTCGCGGATGCAGGTGCCGTCCGGGGTGGCGTAGTCGTCGCCGAAGATCCGGGGCGCCTCGCCGGCGTCGAGCCGCTCGAAGACCATCGGCACCAGGTTGAAGACACCGGTGTCGGCGAGCTCGGGGGTGGCCGCGCCGGCCACGTTGAAGTAGCGCAGGCAGGCGGTGGCGATGCCGTGCGCCTGGCCGGCCGCGCGGACCAGCCACTCGCCCGCGAGCTTGGTCTCGCCGTACGGGCTGAGCGGGGCGCAGGGGGTCTCCTCGGTGACGAGGTCGACGTCCGGCATGCCGTACACGGCGGCGGAGGAGGAGAAGAGGAAGTTGCGCACGCCGGCCGCGGCGACCGCCTCCAGGAGGACGGTGAGGCCGATGACGTTCTCGCGGTAGTAGTGCAGCGGCTTCTCGACGGACTCGCCGACCTGCTTCTTCGCGGCGAGGTGGACGACGCCGGTGATGGCGTGCTCGGCGAGCGTCCGGTCGAGCAGCTCACGGTCGAGGGTGGAGCCGACGACCAGCGGCACGCCCTCGGGCACCCGGTGGGTGTATCCGGTCGACAGGTCGTCGAGGACCACCACCCGCTCCCCCGCCGCCGTCATGGCCCGGACCACGTGCGCGCCGATGTAACCGGCACCGCCGGTGATCAGGTACGTCATCTCTCTCCCCACATCCCTTGTCGCTGGGCACCGCGGGTTTTCCACCGCGGAGACACACCGTACCTGCTGCCCGCCGGGACGTCGAAACGCATCCGTCCCGACGCCGCGGCGCGCCGACCCAGGGGGGCGCGTGAGCGGTGCTCGCGCGCCCCGGGTGTGTCCCCCGGAGGCTGCATACTGGTGCTGCTCACTCTCCGCATATGTACGTGTTCGAGGAGTAAACAGCAGTGCGAAATCCCGAGTCACCCCGGCTGCTGGGGGTCTACCGCCGAGCCGTTCCCGACCGCGTGCGACGGGCCGTCGTCGCGCAGGTGGACGCCGACGTGCGCCGCCGCGTGAAGCTCCGCATCGCCAGCGGGACCGCCGCCGCCGAGCGCCTGCGCCGCAACCGGCTGGCCCGGCGGTACGCGGCGCTCACCGCCGGACCGGACCGCGCCGTGATCAGCGTCGGCCGGGAGCCGAAGGTGGCGCTGATCGCCGAGGGGATCACCCCGCTGCGCGCCCGCCGGGCCAATCTGGAGGCGGTGCTCGGCGCGCTCGCCGCCGCCGGCGTCCCGCACTTCTGCGTCCCCGGCAAGTCGGACACCTCCTCCGCGGTGGCCGTGCGCGAGGAGGACCGGGCCGCCGTGCTGGCCGCCCTCGCCGCCGCCTGCGCGCGGGAACCGGGCTACGCGACCCCGATCGGCGGGAACGGCCCGGCGGGCCGCCCCTCCCAGCCCGGCTTCGCCGCCGGGACCTGGCACCGGCTGCGTACCGCCGCCGTCCTGCGGCTGACCTGGTACCGGGCCGACCCCACCCACCAGCTCAAGCTGGGCGAGCCGTACGGCTGCGACGTGGAGTTCTGGCGGGAGGAGGGCGGCGAGCTGACCGCGCCCCGCCCGGGCCGGGTCACCGCCGTCCTGCCCCGCCAGGGCCGGCTCGTGGAGGCCCCGGAGTCCTGCTTCACCGACTTCACCGACGTCCGCCCCGGCGCCCGCACGGTCCCCGAGGGCGCGCCGCTCGTGCCGGCCCGCGCCGAGACCGCCGTCGTCCGCACCGACCAGGTCACCTTCCCCGTCGACGTCGTCTACACCTGGGTGGACGGCTCGGACCCGGAGTGGCTGCGGCGGCGCGCGGAGTACGCCGGCGAGGCGTACCACGCGGAGGCGGCCAACGCGGCCCGCTACCTCAGCCGCGACGAGCTGCGCTACTCGCTGCGCTCGCTGCACCTGTACGCGCCCTGGGTGCGGACCGTCTTCCTGGTCACCGACGACCAGACGCCGGCCTGGCTGGACACCACCGTCCCCGGGCTACGGGTCGTCTCGCACAAGGAGATCTTCCGCTCCCCCGAGGTGCTGCCGACCTTCAACTCGCACGCGATCGAGTCGCAGCTGCACCACATCGACGGGCTCGCCGAGCACTTCCTCTACCTCAACGACGACGTGATGCTCAGCCGCGAGGTGACCCCGCGGGACTTCTTCCACGCCAGCGGGCTCACCAAGTTCTTCCCCTCCCCCGCGCTGGTCCCGGTGGGCGAGCGCAGTCTCGACGACCCGCCGGTGGCCGCCGCCGGCAAGAACAACCGCCGGCTGATCGAGCAGCGGTACGGCTCCGTCCTGGTGCAGAAGATGAAGCACATGCCGCATCCGCTGCGGCGCAGCGTGCTGGCGGAGATCGAGACGGAGTTCGCCGCCGAGTACCGCCGCACCGAGGCGAACCGCTTCCGCAGCGTCGACGACATCTCGATCGCCTCCTCGCTGCACCACTACTACGCGTTCCACACCGGCCGCGCGGTCCCGTCCTCCGACCTGCCGTACGCGTACCTGGACCTCACCCACCCGTGGACGGAGACCCGGCTCGGCCGGCTGCTCGCCCAGCGCGACCGGGCCGTCTTCTGCGTCAACGACACGGTCTCCACCGAGCAGGACGCGGGCGGGCAGAAGGACCTCATCACCCCGTTCCTGGAGGCGTACTTCCCGGTCCCGAGCCCGTACGAGAAGCGCTAGGGGGTACGCGTAAAGGGGGGCGCCCGGGCCGGGCGCCCCCCTTTACGCGTGTCCGGGTCCGTCAGTCCTTCTCGTACGGCGAGCGCACCGGGAAGTACGCCTCCAGGAAGGCGCGCAGCACCCGGTCCTGCTCGTCCAGCGGCACCTCCGCATCCGCGGACTCGCCGATGCAGATGACGTCGCGGTGGCGGGCGGCGAGGAGCCGGCTGAGCGCCACGTGGTGCTTGTAGTCGCCGATGTTGGCGTAGGCGGCGGAGATGCCGCCGGGCGACGCCTTGCCCGTCAGATAGCCGTAGTGGTGGTGGAGCGAGGAGGTGATCGACAGGTCGGTCCGGCCGCGGAACGGGGTCGCGGCGGTCCGCGCGGTCTCCTCCGGCCACCGCTCGGCGATCTCCGCCAGGACGCTGCGGCGCAGCGGGTGCGGGGTGTGCAGGAAGCCGTGGGTGGCGACCCGGCCGAACGCCTCCTCCAGGAGGACCTGGTTGTTCTTGGCGGCCACGAAGTAGCCCTCGGTCTCCTCGGTGACGTCGCCGGGCGGGACGGCGGTCGGCGAGCGGAAGAAGAGCGAGTTGCCGTTCGACTGGAAGAACTTGTTCGGCGCGAGGGGGCGGCCGAAGAACACGTCGTCGTTGATGTAGAGGAAGTGCTCCGCGAGGCCCTCGATGCGGTGCAGCTGGGACTCGATGGCGTGCGAGTTGAAGCTGGGCAGCCACGCCGCGTCGGCGAAGAGCGCGCGGTGGCTCACCACCTCGATGTCCGGGTGGCCGGTGTCCAGCCAGGACGGCGCCTGGTCGTCGGTGACGAGGAAGATCCGGCGGATCCAGGGGGCGTGCGCGGCGAGGGAGCGCAGCGAGTAGCGCAGCTCGTCGCGGTTGCGGAAGCGGACGTCGCCGGACTGGGCGTCGTCGGTGGCGAGGCCCTGCTCGCGGCGGGCGGCGTCGCGCTTGGCCCGCCACGCCGGGTCGGTGTCGTCGACCCAGGTGTAGACGGCGTCGACGGGGAAGTCGACGTTCCACATGAGCTTCTTGGTGAAGACCTCCAGGGTCGGGTACTCCCGGCCGGCCACGGAGATCCGGGCGTCCCCGTCGAGGGAGGGCAGCCGGGGGCCGACGAGGGTGGTGCCGCGGGGGGCGGCGTACCAGCCGGTGTCGCCCTCCTCCTCGGACCAGAACTCGACGCCGCAGCCGTACACCGGCCCGTACCGCAGGGTCCGGCTGTCGCTGACGAGCGGCTTGAAGATCCGGACGCCGGCGACGTCGGGGGCGTGGGTGAGGGTCTCGGCGAGCCGGGCGCCGGGGGCGGCGGTCCGCGGGGCGACCAGCTCGGCGTAGACCGGCCGGCCGTGCAGCTCGGTGCCGAGGGCGCGCAGGGCCCGCTCCCGGTCGGGCTGCTTGACGGCGAGCCGGTGGCTGACGGTCGTGGGGTCGTGGAGCAGGACGTAGGGGACGCCGTGCCGTTCCAGCGCCTGCGCGGTCAGCTCCAGGTTGATCTCGCCCATGCGCCAGGACGGGACGTCGTCGCGGACCTCGGCGAGCCGGCCCGCCGAGCGGACCAGGGACTTGGGGTCCTTGGCCTGGAGGATGACCTCGCGGGCCTTCTGCTCGTCGGCGGAGGGCGAGAGCCTGCTGATCGGCGCGGAGACGGCGAAGCTGCGGCTGCCGCCGGCGGCGACCCGGTGGGCGGCGCGGTCGGCGCGGGCGGCGGCGCGGGTCGCCGGGCCCTCGGCGTGGAGGGCGGTGAACAGCTCGTCCCAGCGGGCCGTGACGACCTCCGGGGCGAAGCGCTCGCGGGCTCCGGCGCGGGCGGCGGCGCCGTAGCCGGCGCGCAGCTCGTCGTCGCCCATCAGCCGGGACAGGGCGGCGCCCAGCGAGGCGATGTCGTCGGCGGGCACCAGCAGGCCGTCGACCTCGTGGCGGACGATCTGGGAGGGGCCGGTGAGGGTGTCGTACGCGACGACGGGGACGCCCGCGGTGAACGCCTCCAGCATGACCAGGCCGAAGGACTCGACGCGCGAGGGCATCAGGCAGATCGCCGCCGTGGCCCACTCCTCGGCCATCCGGCGGCTGCGGCCGACGAGTTCGACCCGGTCGTGCACGCCGAGGCCCTCGACGAGCCGGCGCAGGGCGGCCAGCTGGGGGCCGTCGCCGAAGATCCGCAGCCGCCAGCCGGGGTGCTCGTCGGCGACGTCGGCGAACGCCTGGATCGCGTGGTCGAGCTGCTTCTCCGGGACCAGCCGGCCGGCCACCACGATGGTCTTCGAGCCGAGGTCGGAGCGGGGCCGGTAGCCCTCGGGCATGGCGTTGGGGATGGTGGCGAGGCGCGGGGCGGCGGTGCCGAGCGACTCGGCGAACCAGTCGGTGGTCAGCTCGGTGAGCGAGACCAGGGCGTCCAGCCGGGGGGCGTGGGTGAGGAGCGGTTCGCCGGTGGCGCCGCGCAGCTGGGAGACCCGGTGCTCCTGGTGGACGACGGCGACCCGGGCGGGGGCGAGGGCGACGGCGGCGGCCATCAGGGCGGGGGTGGTGGTGACCAGGACGTCCGCGTCGAGCCCGGAGAGGGCGGCGGTCATCTCGATGTCCGAGAGCCGGTCGAAGGTGGGCTCCCAGGCGGACTCGATCAGCTCGCTGGGCAGCTTGGCGAGGGCCTCGCACTCGCCCGCGGTGAGCGTGGAGGGGCGGACCGGGCGCGGCGAGCGGCCGGTGCGGTCCACCAGGTAGCGGACGGTCAGCCCCTTCGCCTCCGGCAGGAACGGCTCCTCCTCCGTCCTGAACACGCTGAGGATCTCCACCTCGTGACGCGGCATCAGCTGGGCGGCCTGGGTGTAGGCGGCCATCTCGGTGCCGCCCATGGCGTCGCCCCAGGTGAGCAGGATGGTGATCTTCATTCGCGTTCCTCCGCGCCGTCGGGGGCGCCTTCGAACCCGACGCAGGAGACGGCGAGCGCCCCGGCCGAGGTGATGTAGGCATGCACGCGGAGGAGCGAGCCGTCCTCCAGGGCGATGATCCGGAACGAGGTGCGGATCACCTGGTCGCGCCGGCGCAGGTCGGTGAGCCGGCGGCCGATCTTGAGGCCGGTGCGGCCCTGCTGGAGCTGGATGTCCCAGCGGTGGGCCCGGCGGCCGGCGACCATGCCGGCGAGCGGCAGGTCGAAGGCGAAGCGGTCGCCGTCCCACTCCAGCGGGGCCCGGAGGACCGCGCCGCCGCCGCGGCGGACCGCCTGGGCGGTGTACGCGGCGGGCGGGGCCTGCGGGGCGACGACCCGGCCGCGGACCGTGATCCGGTCCCAGCGGAGGGCGAAGGTGTCGAGTTCGGCCTGGTGGGCGGGGGCGCGGACCTTGAGGACGGCGAAGCCGTCGACGGAGCGCATCAGCCGGAAGTGGGCGCCGCCGGCCGGGTCGGGCGAGACGGGGGCGACGGGACCGTCGGTCGCGGGGAGCGCCACGGCGGCGACGCCGGTACGGGTCTCCTGGCCGTCGGGACCGGTGAGGACGGTGGCGACGCGCCACAGGCCGGCGGTGAGGGCGGGGCCGCGGTCGCTCCCGCCGTCGGGCGCGTCCGCGAAGCGGAGGGCGGTGGTCGCCGTGAGCAGGCGGGTGCCGTCGCCCTGCGGTTCGAGCTCCAGCGGCAGCCGGTGGACGCGGCCGCCGCGGGCGAGTTCGAGCCGGGCGGCGGCGACGTCGGCGGCGGGCGGCACGAGCAGGGCGACGTTGAGGGTGCGGCCGCCGAGGACGGAGAGGTGGAGCGGGCGGAGCGCGGGCCGGGGCGGGATCCCCCCGCCCAACGCCGGTGCGGTGTGCAGCCGTTCGACCCGGCGGCGCATCCGCACCGCCACCCGCCGGGCTCGTTTCGCGGCACCCACCGCGTAGGGCAGCAAGGCGTCACTCACGACAATCCCGGCTTCCGTTCTGGGGGTTGACAGTCGGGCGCCACATAGTGGCAAGGCCCCCCAACGAAGGCAAATCGCCCGGGAGGCGTCCGGAGGGTGTCCGCACCCCCGCCGCCGGGTGAAGATCCGGTGGCCGGTCCCGGACATCTGTACGGGCTTCGCCGCCGGTCACCGCGCGCCGCCCGGCCGGCCACCGCCGGGCCACGCCCCGCATCCCACCCATGACCTCGGCGTTCCCCGCCCGACCCGGGCCCCGCGGCGACGCGGCGCCGCAGCCCGCCGTCCTCCTCCCGCCCGACGGAGCGCCGCGCGCCCGGCGCGAGCCGTCGCGCACGCGGGCGCACGCGCCCCTGCGCCCCCCACCGCGAATCTCACCCGATAGTGGGAAAGCCGGACCACCCCGGAAACGCCGGAACCCCCGGCGACCGAAGCCGCCGGGGGTTCCCGGGTCCGTCGGAGCGGGCGCCCCGTGGCCCCGCTAGAACGGGTTGAACTCGTCGTACTCGCGGTCCGCGTCGTCGCGCGCCGCGTCGCGGTCGCGGCGGCGCTGGGCGGCGGGGCGGGGGGCCTCCAGACGGTGGTCCTCGCCTCGGCGGCCGAGCATCTCGGCGCCGGCCATGAGGGTGGGCTCCCAGTCGAAGACGACCGCGTTCTCCTCGGAGCCGATGGCGACGCCGTCGCCGGCGCGGGCGCCGGCCTTCATCAGCGCCTCCTCGACGCCGAGGCGGTTGAGGCGGTCGGCGAGGTAGCCGACGGCCTCGTCGTTGTTGAAGTCGGTCTGGCGGACCCAGCGCTCCGGCTTCTCGCCGCGCACCCGGTACACGTCCTCCTGCTCGTCGTACGTGACGGTGAAGCCGGCGTCGTCGACGGCCTTCGGGCGGATGACGATGCGGGTCGCCTCCTCCTTCGGCTTCGCGGCGCGGGCCTTCGCGACGATGTCGGCGAGGGCGAAGGAGAGCTCCTTCAGACCGGTGCGGGCGACCGCGGAGACCTCGAAGACGCGGTAGCCGCGCTCCTCCAGGTCCGGGCGGATCATGTCCGCGAGGTCCTGGCCGTCCGGGATGTCGATCTTGTTGAGGACGACGATGCGCGGACGGTCGTCGAGGCCGCCGTACTGCTTCAGCTCCTCCTCGATGACGTCGAGGTCGGTCGCCGGGTCGCGGTCGGACTCCAGCGTCGCCGTGTCGAGGACGTGGACGAGGACCGAGCAGCGCTCGACATGGCGCAGGAACTCCAGGCCGAGGCCGCGGCCCTGGCTGGCGCCGGGGATGAGGCCGGGGACGTCGGCGATGGTGTAGACGGTCGAGCCCGCCGTGACCACGCCGAGGTTCGGGACCAGGGTCGTGAAGGGGTAGTCCGCGATCTTCGGCTTGGCGGCCGAGAGGACGGAGATCAGCGAGGACTTGCCGGCGCTGGGGTAGCCGACGAGCGCCACGTCGGCGACGGTCTTCAGCTCCAGGACGATGTCCTGGAGGTCGCCGGGCTCACCGAGCAGCGCGAAGCCGGGGGCCTTGCGGCGGGCGGAGGACAGCGCCGCGTTGCCGAGGCCGCCGCGGCCGCCCTGCGCGGCGACGTACGTCGTGCCGTGGCCGACGAGGTCCGCGAGGACGTTGCCCTGCTTGTCGAGGACGACCGTGCCGTCGGGCACGTACAGGACGAGGTCCTGGCCGTCCTTGCCGGCGCGGTTGCCGCCCTCGCCGGGCTTGCCGTTGGTGGCCTTGCGGTGCGGCGAGTGGTGGTACTCCAGGAGCGTGGTGACCGACTGGTCGACGACCAGGCTCACGTCACCGCCGCGACCGCCGTTGCCGCCGTCCGGGCCGCCGAGCGGCTTGAACTTCTCGCGATGGACGGAGGCGCAGCCGTGGCCCCCGTTACCCGCGGCGACGTGCAGCTCGACGCGGTCCACGAAGGTGGTCATGGTTCTGTGCCTCCAGAAAAGCTATGTACGGGATTGTCTATCTAGTAACACGCGAAAGGCGGACCCGCTTCCCTGCCGGGAAGTGAGGTCCGCCTCCGCAAAGCGTCCGATCAGGCGACCGGAACGATGTTCACGACCTTGCGGCCACGGAAGGTGCCGAACTGCACCGAACCGGCCTGCAGGGCGAACAGCGTGTCGTCGCCACCGCGACCGACACCCGAGCCCGGGTGGAAGTGGGTGCCGCGCTGGCGGACCAGGATCTCACCGGCGTTGACGACCTGACCGCCGAAGCGCTTCACGCCGAGCCGCTGGGCGTTGGAATCGCGACCGTTCCGGGTGGACGATGCGCCCTTCTTGTGTGCCATTGCTCAGTCCCTCTTTACTTCGCGGCCGTCGGGATGGACGTGACCTTGATCGCCGTGTACTGCTGACGGTGACCCTGGCGACGGCGGTAGCCGGTCTTGTTCTTGTAGCGCAGGATGTCGATCTTGGCGCCCTTGGTGTGGTCCACGACCTCGGCCTGGACCTTGATGCCCGCCAGGACCCACGGGTCGCTGGTCACGGCGTCGCCGTCGACGACGAGCAGGGTCGAGAGCTCGACCGTGTCGCCCGGCTTGGCGGTGGAAATCTTGTCAACCTCAACGATGTCGCCGACAGCAACCTTGTGCTGGCGACCACCGCTGCGCACGATGGCGTACACGCGGATCTCTCTCTCACTCGGTAATGGGGACCTCTGACGCCAGCCGCCCACGCGCGGGCCTGGGGCCCACGGCGATCCGGATCGGACGAGCGGCCTCTCCCGGCGGGCGGGAGGGGGATGCTCAGAGGCGCGGCGCGCCATAGACACGCCGACGGTCTAGGTTACGGGCGCCTGCCACAGAGGGTCAAATTCGCCCGTGCGGGTGCGGACCGCCCCGGCGAAGCCCCTCGGGAGGGGTTCGCCGGGGCGGACCGGCTCAGTCCTGGGCCGGGGCCGCGGTCTTCTCCGCGGCCTTCTTGGCCGTGGCCTTCTTCGCGACGGTCTTCTTCGCCGCCGTCTTCTTGGCCGCCGTCTTCTTGGTGGCGGCCTTCTTGGCGGTGGCCTTCTTCGCCGTCTTCCGGGCGGCCTTCTTGGCCGCCGGGGCGGCCTCGGTGTCCTCCGCGACCGGCTCGGACGCCTCGGCCGGGGCGGCCGTGGCCACCACGATCTCGGCGGCCTCGGCGCCGGCGGGGGCGCCGGCCGGGGCGGTGGCCTTGCGGACCACCCGGCGGCGGGCGCGCGGCGCGGCGGCCACGGGGGCCTCCTCGGCGGCGGGCTCGGCGACCGGCTCGGGCGCGGCCTCCACGACCGGCTCCGGCGCCGGTACGGCCTCCGGCTCCGCGACCGCGACGACCGTCTCGGCCTCGGCGGCGGCCGGCTCGGACGTCGAGACGACCGGCGAGGTCACCCGGCGGGTGGCGCGGCGGCGGGTGCGGGGCGCGGGCGCCTCCTCCACCACCGGCTCGGCCACGGGGGCCTCGACGACCGGCTCGGCCTCGGCGGCGGGCTCGGCGACCGGCTCGGCGACGGGCTCCGCGACGGGCTCCGCGATCGGGGTCGGGACCACCGGGGCGGTCACCTTGCGGGTGACCCGGCGGCGGCCACGGCCACGGGTGGCGGCGGCCTCGGCCTCGGCGGCGGAGCCGTACAGCTCCTCGTCCGGGGCGATCGGGACCGGCACGGCCACCGGGGCGGCCAGCTCGGCCGCGACCTCGGCCTCGGTCTCGGTGTGGACCTCGGCCTCGTGCGTCTCGTGGGCGTGCTCGTGCACGTCGCCGCCGCGGCCGCGCTTCTTCGAGCGCTTGCCGCCACCGCCGCCGCCGTGCGTGGCCGGCTGCTCCATGTGGACGATGACACCGCGGCCGTTGCAGTGGACGCAGGTCTCGGAGAAGGACTCCAGGAGGCCCTGGCCGACCCGCTTGCGGGTCATCTGCACCAGGCCCAGCGAGGTGACCTCGGCCACCTGGTGCTTGGTCCGGTCGCGGCCCAGGCACTCCAGGAGGCGGCGGAGCACCAGGTCGCGGTTGGACTCCAGGACCATGTCGATGAAGTCGATGACGACGATGCCGCCGAGGTCGCGCAGCCGCAGCTGGCGCACGATCTCCTCGGCCGCCTCCAGGTTGTTCCTGGTGACGGTCTCCTCCAGGTTGCCGCCCTGGCCGGTGAACTTGCCGGTGTTGACGTCGACGACGACCATCGCCTCGGTCTTGTCGATCACCAGCGAGCCGCCGGACGGCAGCCAGACCTTCCGGTCGAGCGCCTTCATCAGCTGCTCGTCGATCCGGTAGGTGGCGAAGACGTCGACCTCGCTGGTCCACCGCGTCAGGCGGTCGGCCAGGTCGGGGGCGACGTGCGAGACGTAGCCGTGGATGGTCTCCCAGGCGTCGTCACCGCTCACGATGACCTTGGAGAAGTCCTCGTTGAAGATGTCGCGGACGACCCGGACGGTCATGTCCGGCTCGCCGTAGAGCAGGCTCGGCGCGGAGGTCGAGATCTGGCTCGCCTTCTTCTGGATGTCGGCCCACTGCGCCTGGAGGCGCTCGACGTCACGGCGCAGCTCGTCCTCGCTCGCGCCCTCGGCGGCGGTGCGCACGATGACGCCCGCGTCCTCGGGGACGATCTTCTTGAGGATGGTCTTCAGCCGGGCGCGCTCGGTGTCCGGGAGCTTGCGGCTGATGCCGGTCATCGAGCCCTCGGGGACGTACACGAGGTAGCGGCCCGGGAGGGAGACCTGGCTGGTGAGGCGGGCGCCCTTGTGGCCGATCGGGTCCTTGGTGACCTGCACCAGGACCGACTGGCCGGACTTGAGGGCGGACTCGATGCGGCGCGGGCCGTTGCCCATGCCGAGCGCCTCGAAGTTGACCTCGCCGGCGTACAGGACGGCGTTGCGGCCCTTGCCGATGTCGACGAAGGCGGCCTCCATGGACGGCAGCACGTTCTGGACCTTGCCCAGGTAGACGTTGCCGACGTACGAGGTGGCCTGCTCCTTGTTGACGTAGTGCTCGACGAGCACGTTGTCTTCCAGGACGCCGATCTGGGTGCGCTCGCCGTTCTGGCGGACGACCATGACGCGCTCGACGGCCTCGCGGCGGGCGAGGAACTCGGCCTCGGTGATGATCGGGACGCGGCGGCGGCCCTGCTCGCGGCCCTCGCGGCGGCGCTGCTTCTTGGCCTCCAGGCGGGTGGAGCCCTTGATGGACTGCACCTCGTCGGACGGCTCCGGCTTCGGGCGGGGCTCGCGGACCTTGACGACCGTGCGGACGCCGTCCTCGTCGGTGGCCTCGGCCTCGCCGGAGGCGTCACCGCTGCGACGGCGGCGGCGACGGCGGCGGCGGGAGCTGCTGGAGCCGGCGAAGCCGGACTCGTCCTCGGCCTCCTCGGCCTCCTCGGCGTCCGTCTCGTCCTCGGCGTGGAGCTCGTCGGACTCGTCGGTCTCCTCGGACTCCTCCGCCTCGGCGGACTCGCCGCGACGGCGGCGCCGGCCACCGCGACGGCGGCGCCGGGACGGGCGGTCGCCGTACTCGTCGGTCTCCTCGGCCTCCTCGGCCTCCTCCGCCTCGGCCTCGTCGGCGACGTGCTCGACCTCGGGCTCGTCGGCGACGGTCGTCGGGACGGGCTCGACGGCGACGGGCTCGCCGCGGCGGCGACGGCGGCGGCGCGAGCCGGTCTCGGCGCGCTCGGCGGGCTCGACGGCCTCGACCGTCTCGACGACGGTCTCCTCCTCCGGCTCCTCCTCCTCGACCTCGGCGGCAGCGGCGGCGGCGAAGGCGGCGGTCTCCGGCGTCTGGAACATCGGCTCGGCGAAGACCGGGGCCTGGAAGACGGCGACGGCCGGGCGCTCGGCGCGGCGGCGGCGCGGGGCCTCCTCGGCGGTGGGCGGCTCGGAGGTGAACTGCGGCGCGCTGACCTTGCGGCGGCCACGGCCACGGGTGGCGGCGGCCTCGGCGGCGGCGACGTCGGCACCGTGGGAGGCGATCTCCTCGACGGTGTCCTCGGGCAGGGCCTCGCCGGAGGTCGGCGCGGCGAGCTCGGCCGCCACGTCCGGGGTGACCTCGGGGGTGGCGGTGCGGCGGGTGGCGCGGCGGCGGGTACGCGCCGGGGCGGCCTCGGCGGCCGGCTCGGCGGGCGCCTCCGCGGCGGCGGGCTCGGCGGCGGGCTCCTCGGCCGGGGCCGGGGAGGTGACCGGGGCGCTGACGCGGCGGGTGGCGCGGCGGCGGGTGCGGGCCGGGGCGGCTTCGGCGGCCGGCTCGGCGGCGGGGGCCACGGTGGGCTCCACGATCTCGGCGGCGGCCTCGGCGGTCTCGCCGGCGGCGGTCACCGGCGGGCCGGCGGGCCGGGACGCGGCGCGGCGCCGGCGGCGCGGCGGCAGCTTGTCGCCGGGCGCGTTGCTGTCGTTGTTCTCGGCGGTCTCGTTGGTGTCTTCGAGCATGCGGGCGGTTCTCCCGTCACGCTCCCGGGCGCCGCGTCGGATTCCGGTGGGCGGCACGGACGCGCGTCGTGCGCGGTGCCGCCGTCCGGGGCGCGGGCGCCGCACGGGAGCTGAATGTCTGGCTCGCCGGTTCCGTACGCCCGATGCGTACGGCCTGGCGAAAGTCTCCTGGTCAGTGCGCTGCCCGACCCAGGTGGCTCCCGAGTGCCAGGGCTGCGCTCGACTCCGTTCCCTACGCGGGACCTGCCTCCGGCGCCGTCGCCGGGGCGGTCGCGGCGGCCGTGGTTGCTGCGGCCGTGACTGCCTCGCGGTCGGGCGCGAGCGGGTCGGTCACCGTGCCGGACTCCTCGTCGAAGAGCCCCTGCGCCAGCCTGGTCACCGCTGCGGGGACCGGCGGCGCCAGGTCGGCCACAGCTCGGAGACCGGACAGGACGTCGTCGGGTCGCACGGCGGGTGTCACGTGCCGAACGACCAGCCGCAGTATCGCACAGGCATCGTCGGCGGGCCTATCACCCTGGGGATCGCCCTGGGGACGGTCCGCGACGAGCTCGACGACGGCGGAGCGGGTGTCGAAGGTGCGGATGCCGTTCTTCGTCTTGCGCTGCACCTCCACCGTCTCCGCGGCGAGGAAGGCGTCGACGGCCTTGCGGACGTCGTCGACGGCGACGCCGTCGAGCCGGAGCTCCCACACGGAGGCGGTGAGCCGGTCGGCGAGGCCGGAGGTGCGGGCCTCGACGGCGTCGGTGATGTCGAGGCCGGCCGGGAGGGACTCGTCGAGCAGGGCCCGCAGGGTCTCCGGGTCGCGGCGCTCGGTGAGGGCGATCTCCAGGAACTCGGCCTCGGAGCCCGTACCCGTGGGGGCGGCGTTGGCGTACGACACCTTGGGGTGCGGGGTGAAGCCGGCCGAGTACGCCATGGGCACCTCGGCGCGGCGCAGGGCGCGCTCGAAGGCGCGCTGGAAGTCGCGGTGGCTGGTGAACCGGAGGCGGCCGCGCTTGGTGTAGCGCAGTCGGATGCGCTGCACCGCCGGTGCGGGCGGCGGGCCTTCGGGCTGTCGCTTGCCCAGTGGTTCTTCTCCTCGGTGCGGGGCGGGCGCGGGTGGCGCTCCGCCCGGAAGCTCTTGGGGCGTCCCGTGGGCTCCTGCCCGGATCACCCCCGCCGGGGGCGGGGAGATCTCGGGGGCGGGCGCCGCGCCGGGGACGTTCCTTGTACTACCCAGAGTACGCGCCCGGCCCACCTCGGGTTCCCCGGCGGGCCGCCGGGCACGCGGACGGGCAGGTCAGCGGGGGCCGCCGAAGAGGGCGGCGCGCACCTCGCGGGCGGCGGCGCGGACGGCGCGTCCGACGGCGGCGACGGGCTCCCAGACCCAGGTGCGCAGCCAGTGGCCGACGGGGGTGAGGACCGCCCGGTACACCCAGGCGAGGGGGCGGCCGACGGCGTTCCACAGCACCCAGCGGATCGCCCGGCCGACGGCCCGCGAGATCCGGCCGGCGATCCGCCAGGCCCCGGCGAGGATCGCGCCGACGAAGCGGCAGACGGGGCCGAGCACGTACCGCCAGAGCCAGCGGAGCGGGGTGACGACGAGCAGGTCGACGACCCACCAGAGGGCCTTGCCGACGGGGACGAGGATCCACTCCCACAGCCATCGGAGGGGAACGACGACCAGATGGTGGAGCAGCCAGGCGAGGGCTCGGCCGATCGGGGCGAGGACCCATGCCCACAGCCATCGGAGGGGAACGACGACCAGGTGGTGGAGGAGCCAGGCGATGCCCCGGCAGATCGGGGCGAGGATCCAGCGCCAGAGCTGCCGGAGGCACCAGACGAGCGCGTCCCAGACCAGCCGCACGGGCAGGACGACGACGAGGGCGACGGCGCGCGCCACTCCCGTGAGGCAGCCCGGGTTTTCCGTGTTCATGCCCAGAACGACGTGTCGGGGCGGCCGGCGGGTTTCCCGTTCGCGTGGCCGAGACCAAGGCGTTACGCGGCGGATACCGCCCGTTCGCCGTAGGGTGCGGACGGACCCGCCCCGCTTCCGGGCCGAGGCCCCGTAACCTAAGGTGCGTCAACCTCGTGCTCGACGCACGTGCCGCAAGCCCCCGCCCGGGGGTCCCCCCTCTTCGCAGACATCGAGGCCCGGCGTGAAAATATCCTTCCTCCTGGTGGACCGCTGCCATATCGGCGGTGTGGTGAGCGCGATCCACAACCTGGCCGGGGCGCTCGTGGAGCACCACGAGGTGGAGCTGGTCGCCCTCCGTCGCAACCGCGACCAGGCGTTCTTCCCGCTGGACCCCCGGGTGAAGACCGTCGCGCTCTCCGACTACCGGAAGCACTCCCACACGTACGACGGCGACGACCCGCAGCTCGAGGTCTTCCCGCACATCTACCCGAACGAGCCCACGGACAAGAAGCCGTGGATCGGCCGGCTGGCCGAGAAGCGGCTGATGGAGTACCTGGCCACCACCGACGCCGACGTCGTGGTCAGCAACAACCCCAAGATCACCATCATGCTGGCCTACTCGGACCGCGACTTCCTCAAGGTCGCGATGGAGCACTCGCGGCCCGCGCGCTACGGCAGCCACATCCGTGACGCCCTCTTCCGGGACGCGTACCCGAAGATGGACGCGATCACCGCGCCGACGCCGGACGAGTGCCGGACCATCGCCGGGGTCGTCCCCGCCGTGAGCCACCTGCTCTCCCCCATGCCGAACTGCATCCCGGCCCACGAGGGCCAGATGTCCACCGGCGACAACAAGATCGTCGTCACGGCCGGCCTGCTCAAGCCGCACAAGGGCTTCGGCGACCTCATCGAGGCGTTCTCCACCGTGGCGCCCCGCCACCCGGACTGGAGCCTGCGGATCTACGGCTCCGGCCCCGAGCGCGCCAACCTGCGCAAGAAGATCGACGAGACCGACAGCAACAACCAGATCTTCCTGATGGGCCCGGCCACCCCGGTCACCCCGGAGTTCGCCAAGGCGTCCATCTTCGTCCTCCCCTCCCACCTGGAGGCGTTCGGCAACGTCACCGTCGAGGCGATGGCGGCCGGCCTCCCGGCGGTCTGCTACGACGCCCCGCACGGCCCGCGCAACATCATCAAGCAGGGCGAGGACGGCTACGTCGTCCCGCTCGGCGACAAGGAAGCGCTCGCCGAGCACATCGAGAAGCTGATCGCCGACGAGGACCTGCGCCGGAAGATGGCGGCCGCCGCGGTGGCCAACGTGGTCCGCTTCCAGGAGGCCGAGACCGCCGCCCGCTTCGAGCAGCTCGTCGAGACCATGCGGGCCCGCCGGGCCATCCCCCGTACGGCCGCCGCCGTGGTGAGCCCGCAGGGCGACGTCCGGGTGCGGGTCGCGGGGCTGCCCGCCGACAGCGACGCCCGGCTGGTCTGCAAGGACATCCGCAAGAAGGCCGACGAGGTCGTCGTCCCCTTCGTCGGCGAAGAGGCCCTGGTGCCCGCGCTCGGCAAGCTCGTCGAGGGCGACTGGGAGCTCCAGATCCGCGCCGCGGGCTACGACCTGCCGCTCCGCTCGGCCGGCTGCGACACCCTCCAGATCCTCTCGCTGAAGCTGCCCCGCACCGAGGGCCCCGCGCTCTCCCTGCTGCTGCCGTACGCCCACACCGACGGCACCCTCCGGGTGCAGAGCCGGGTCCGCGCCCAGCACGTCGAGGTCGCGGCCATCAAGGCCGGCTCCACCTCGATCGTCGTCGAGGCCGCGGCCTGGGGCGTCCAGCCCGGCAAGAACAGCGTGATCGAGGCCGTGCACCGCAAGGAGGCCGACAAGAACTTCACCTTCCCGGTGAAGGCCGGCGCCGACGGGGGCTTCACCGCCTCCCTCGACAACGCCGCCGCGGCCCGCCTGCACCAGCCCGGCACCGAGGACGTCTGGGACCTCTGGCTGCTGCCCGACCAGGACTCCCCCCGGGTCCGCGTCTGCAAGCTGGCCACCGACGTGCTCGTCCCGATGGACGTCTTCACCTTCCCGTACCCGGTGGTGAAGCAGTCCGGCGCCCCCGTCCCGGCCTCCGTCGAGACCAAGCCGAAGAGCGGCTGGCGCAACCGCCTCGCGTCGGTGCCGACCGCCGTCGCCGGCACCCGGCACGAGCTGCGCCCGTACTTCTCCAGCAACGGCCAGCTCTCGCTGAAGATCATCGACAAGAAGTAACCGCCCCGGCGGACACGAAGGAGCCCCGGCCCGCTTCCGCGGACCGGGGCTCCTTCACGTGCGCGCCCGGGGGGCGCCGCCCACTACAGCGGCGCGCCCTCCTCGGCGATCTTGAACATCAGGTCGGCGACACGACCGGCCGCGTGGCCGTCGTCCAGGTCGCAGAACTGGTGGTGGAACTCGTCGTACTTCTCCTGGTACGCGACCTGGACCTCGTCGATCTCCCGGATGGCCGTGAGCAGGTCGTCCGAGGTCTCCACCAGCGGACCCGGGGCGTCGTTCTCGAAGTCGAAGTAGAAGCCCCGCAGACGGTCGCGGTAGTGCTCCAGGTCGTACGTGAAGAACAGCATCGGGCGGCGCAGGTGCGCGTAGTCGAACATGACCGACGAGTAGTC
>NZ_JBHYKM010000013.1:0-6258 GCF_042741435.1 Streptomyces sp. NPDC058955
TTACCCACCCACCCCCCCACACAAGCTATCGTTTCGTTATTCGTGGGAACTGATTTTTTTATACCACCACGGGGGCGTGCCCTACCCGGGGCGCCGCGTCGAGCGTTCCGCGCCCTCCGGCCGCCGCGCTCCTCATGCCCGCCCCCACCCCGCCCCCGTCGATCCCGTCGACCCGCTGACCCGTCGATCCCGTCCCGGACCGGTCGCGGTCGACCGGGCTGCCCACCTGTCGAGTGAGCGCTCACTTCATCGGAGGGAAATTCTCCCCGGGTCCCCGACAGAACCGCACCCAGCTCTTGTCCAAGTCAATTGTGAGCGTTAACAATCAGGGGGTTCCCCCGACCCTGCTCCTGACGAGAGAGACCGCATCGTGACTCCACACGTTCCTCCCGGTCCCGCAGCCGGCCACCACCCCGAGGCATGCACCATCGGAGTCGACTTCGGCACCCTCTCCGGGCGCGCCGTCGTGGTCAGGGTCCGGGACGGCGCCGAACTCGGGTCGGCCGTCCACGAGTACGGCCACGCCGTCATCGAGGACCGCCTTCCCTCCACCGGAGCCACCCTGCCCCCCGACTGGGCCCTGCAGCACCCCGAGGACTGGCGCGACGTCCTGCGCACCGCCGTCCCCGCGGCGCTCGCCGCCGCCGGAGTCGACCCCGCCCAGGTCATCGGCATCGCCACCGACTTCACCGCCTGCACGGTCCTGCCGACCACCCCGGACGGCACCCCGCTCGCCCTGACGCCCGCATGGGCCGACCGCCCGCACGCCTGGCCCAAGCTGTGGAAGCACCACGCGGCCCAGGCGCAGGCCGACCGCATCAACGCCCTCGCGCACGCCCGCGGCGAGAAGTGGATCGGACGGTACGGCGGCAAGATCTCCGCTGAGTGGCAGTACGCCAAGGCCCTGCAGGTCCTGGAGGAGGACCCGGCCGTCTACGCCGCCTGCGCCCGCTGGATCGAGGCGGCCGACTGGATCGTCTGGCAGCTCACCGGCACCGAGTCCCGCAACACCTGCACCGCGGGCTACAAGGGCATCCACCAGGACGGCACGTACCCCTCGCCCGCGTTCCTCGCCGGGCTCCACCCGGACTTCGCCGACTTCCCCGCCACGCGCCTGGAACACCCGCTGTCCCCCCTCGGTTCCCGGGCCGGCGGACTGAGCGCCCGGGCCGCCCGGTGGACCGGACTCCCCGAAGGCATCGCCGTCGCCGTCGGCAACGTCGACGCCCACGTGGCCGCGCCCGCGGCGGGAGCCGTCGAGAACGGGCGGATGCTCGCGATCATGGGCACCTCCACCTGCCACGTCCTCAACGGCGCCACCCTCGCCGAGGTCCCCGGCATCTGCGGAGTCGTCGACGGCGGCATCGTCGACGGCGCCTACGGCTACGAGGCCGGCCAGAGCGCGGTCGGCGACATCTTCGCCTGGTGGCTCCGGCAGGGCGTACCGGAGCACTACCGCGCCGAGGCCGAGGCGGCGGGCGAGGACCTCCACCAGCTCCTGACCCGCAAGGCCGCCGGGCAGCCGGTCGGTGCGCACGGCCTGGTCGCCCTCGACTGGATGAACGGCAACCGCTCGCCCCTGGTCGACCACCACCTCTCCGGCGTCATCGCCGGCCTCACCCTCGACACCCGGCCCGAGGACGTCTACCGGGCCCTGCTCGAATCCACCGCCTACGGCACCCGGCTGATCGTCGAGGGCTTCGAGGACGGGGGCGTCCCCGTCGAGGAGTTCATCGTCACCGGCGGCCTGAAGAAGAACGCGCTGCTCATGCAGATCTACGCCGACGTGCTCCGCCGCCCCGTCTCCCTCGGCACCTCCGAGCAGGGGCCGGCCCTCGGCTCGGCCATCCACGCCGCCGTCGCCGCGGGCGCGCACCCCGACGTCCGCTCCGCCGCCGCCGCCATGGGCAGCGTCCAGCGCCACGCGTACCTGCCCGACCCGGCACGGGCGGACGCCTACGACGCGCTGTTCGGCGAGTACCGCGCCCTGCACGAGCACTTCGGCACCGGCCCGGACCTCCTGCTGCACCGGCTGCGCCGGATCCGCAACACCGCACGCGTCGCCACCACCGGCTGACCGACCCCGACCTCCCCGCCCCCGCACCTCCGAGGAGCACACCGACATGACGCTCGCCCAGCCCGACCGCGAGATCTGGTTTCTCACCGGCAGCCAGGCCCTCTACGGCGAGGACACCCTGGCCCAGGTCGCCGACCAGTCCCGCGCCATCTGCGACACCCTCGCCGGCAGCGACCGGCTGACCGTCCGCCTGGTCTGGAAGCCGGTCCTCACCGACGCGGCCGCCATCCGCGCGATCTGCCTGCAGGCCAACGCCGACGACCGCTGCATCGGCCTGATCGCCTGGATGCACACCTTCTCCCCGGCCAAGATGTGGATCGCCGGCCTCGACGCCCTCAGCAAGCCCCTGCTCCACCTGCACACCCAGGCCAACCGTCAACTGCCCTGGTCCACCATCGACATGGACTTCATGAACCTGAACCAGGCCGCCCACGGCGACCGCGAGTTCGGCTTCGTCCAGACCCGCCTCGGCGTCCCGCGCAAGACCGTCGCCGGCCACGTCTCCACCCCCGAGGTCGTCGACCGCATCGCCGGATGGGCCCGCGCCGCCGTCGGCCGCGCCGAACTCACCACCCTCAGACTCGCCCGGTTCGGCGACAACATGCGCGACGTCGCCGTCACCGAGGGCGACAAGGTCGAGGCGCAGCTGCGGTTCGGCGTCTCGGTCAACACCTACGGCGTCAACGACCTCGTCGCCGTGGTCGACGCCGCCCCCGAGGACAGCGTCTCCGCCCTCGTCAAGGAGTACCAGGACCTCTACGCCCTCGCGCCCGAGCTGCGGCCCGGCGGCGAGCGCCATGAATCCCTGCGCTACGCCGCCCGCGTCGAAGCCGGTCTGCGCACCTTCCTCACCGCGGGCGGGTTCCGCGCCTTCACCACCAACTTCGAGGACCTCGGGGGCCTGCGCCAGCTGCCCGGCCTCGCCGTGCAGCGCCTGATGGCGGACGGTTACGGCTTCGGCGGCGAGGGCGACTGGAAGACCTCCACCCTGCTGCGCACCCTGAAGGCGATGGCCCACGGCCTGCCGGGCGGCACGTCCTTCATGGAGGACTACACCTACGACCTGACGCCCGGTCAGGAACTCATCCTCGGCGCCCACATGTTGGAGGTCTGCCCCACCCTCACGTCGGCGACGCCCGCCTGCGAGATCCATCCGCTCGGCATCGGCGGACGCGAGGACCCGGTCCGTCTCGTCTTCGACGCGGACCCCGGTCCGGCCGTCGTCGTCGGCCTCGCCGACATGGGGGAGCGGTTCCGCCTCGTCGCCAACCGCATCGACGTCGTCGCCCCGCCGGAGCCGCTGCCCAAGCTCCCCGTCGCCCGCGCCGTCTGGCGGCCCCGCCCCGACCTGCGCACCTCCACCGAGGCGTGGTTGACGGCCGGAGCACCCCACCACACCGTCCTGACCACCGCCCTCCTCGGCGAGGAACTCGACGACCTCGCCGAGATGCTGCGCACCGAACTCGCCGTCATCGACGAGGACACCACCGTCCGGCGCTTCACCCGCGAGCTGCGCTGGAACCAGGCGTACCACCGGCTGGCGCAGAGCCTGTGACCACCCCGACCAGGACGGAGTCCGCTGTGGGCAGGACCGTTTCGAAGGAGCTGCGCCGGGAGGTGCTGGAGGCCAACCTCCGCATCCCCCGAGCCGGCCTCGCCACCCTCACCTGGGGCAACGTGAGCGGAGTCGACCGGGACGCCGGCGTCTTCGTCATCAAGCCCTCGGGCGTGACCTACGACGTCCTCAGGGAGGAGGACCTGGTCGTCGTCTCCCTGGCCGACGGAAGCGTGGTGGAAGGCCACCTGCGCCCGTCCACCGATACGGAGACGCACCGGAGCCTCTACCTGGCCTTCCCCTCGATCGGAGGCGTCACCCACACGCACTCCACCCACGCCGTCGCCTTCGCCCAGGCACGGCGCCCGATACCGGTGCTCGGCACGACCCACGCGGACACCTTCAACGGTCCCCTCCCCGTCACCGAGGCCCTCACCCCCGAACAGTGCGCCACGGACTACGAGTACAACACCGGCCAGGTCATCGTGGACCTGCTGGGCCGTGACGACACCCGGGCCCGGGAGGTCCCCGGCGCCCTGGTCGCCCACCACGGCCCCTTCACCTGGGGCGCCGACGCCACCAAGTCCCTGGAACACGCCGTCATCTGCGAGGCGGTGGCCGAGATGGCCCTGCGCACCATCGCCCTGGGCACGGTCGAACCCCCGCAGCACCTGCTGGACCGGCACTACACCCGCAAGCACGGCCCGGATGCCTACTACGGCAACCCGTCCGCCGTCTGACCGCACCGAGGGGAGCCAGGATCGTCCTGGCTCCCCTCCATGGTGCGGATGTCAGTGCGGCGGGTCAGCCGCGGGTCCACCGCTGGTTGGTGCCGTTCCAGCACGAGTACAGCTGGACCGGCGTGCCGTTGGCGGTGCCGCCGGCGGCGGCGTCGAGGCAGAGCCCGGACTGCACGCCGACGATGGAGCCGTCGGAGCCGAGGCGCCACTTCTGGTTGTCGCCGCCCCAGCAGCTGTAGATCTGCACCTTGGCGCCGTTGGCGGTGCCGGCGGCGTCCAGGCACTTGTCGCCGTAGACCCGGAGCTCACCGGCGGCGGTGTAGGTCCACTGCTGGTTGGTGCGGCCGTTGCAGTCCCACAGCTGGACCTGGGTGCCGTCGGTGGTGACGGTGCCCGGCACGTCCAGGCAGCGGCCGGAGGCGACTCCCTTGATCTGGCCGGAGCCGGGGGAGGGGGTCGGAGTGGGGGTCGGCGTGGGCGTGGGGGTGGTGGAGCCGGAGTTGAGCGCGTTGAGGACGGAGGTGTAGGCCGGCTTCTTGCTGCCGTCGCCGTTGAACAGCAGCGGCGTCTGGTCCGCCCGCCAGGAGTCGGTGTCGCGCACCCCCCAGACCGTGATGCCGAGGCAGCGCGGGACCGCCAGGCAGTCGTTGGTCACGTTGGCGTAGGTCGTGCCCGAGGCGCCCTGGATGTCGAGCTCCGTGACGGCCACGTCGACGCCGAGGGCGGCGAAACTCTGCAGGGTGGTGCGGAAGTTGCTGTTGTAGGGGCTGTCGCTGTTGAAGTGCGACTGGAAGCCGACGCAGTCGATGGGCACGCCGCGCTGCTTGAAGTCCTTGACCATGGCGTACATGGCCTGGGTCTTGGCCCAGGTCCAGTTCTCCACGTTGTAGTCGTTGTAGCAGAGCTTGGCGGCCGGGTCGGCGGCGCGCGCGGTGCGGAACGCGACCTCGATCCAGTCGTTGCCGGTGCGCTGCAGGTTCGAGTCGCGCCGGGCTCCCGAAGTGCCGTCGACGAACGCCTCGTTCACGACGTCCCACTGGGCGATCTTGCCCTTGTAGTGGCCCATCACGCCGTTGATGTGGCCGATCATGGCCTGGCGCAGCGTGCTGCCGCTGAGGTTCTGCATCCAGGCGGGCTGCTGGGAGTGCCAGGCCAGGGTGTGGCCGCGGACCTGCTTGCCGTTCTGCACCGCCCAGTTGTAGACGCGGTCGCCGGCCGTGAAGTCGAACCGGCCCTGCTGGGGTTCGGTGGCGTCGATCTTCATCTCGTTCTCGGCCGTCACCGAGTTGAACTCGCGGGCCGCGATCGTCGTGTACGTCGAGTCGTTGAGCCGACCCGAGGCGATGGCGGTGCCGAAGTAGCGACCGCTCTGTGCCGCCGCGCGCCCGAGCGTGCTCTCGGCGGCGTGCGAGGCCGGCGGCGCCACCAGCACGGTGGCGGAGCCGAGGACGCCGACGATCAGCGCCGCGCACAGGCCGCCGATTCTCCGGCGTGCGGTGGACAGGGAACGGGTGGGGGAACGCATCGGGGAACCTCCAGGACGGAAATCACGGAAGGGTTTTGAGCGCGGCAGAGGAATGCGACTTCTGCGGCGTCGGCGTCCATGGGCGAAAGAGAGCGCGTGCTGCCGGGACGCGATGATTCGAGGCCGGCACCGTGGCACGCGAGAAAAGGAGTGAAGCGGCCTCGGGAATCAGTGTGGAAACAGCGCGGAAACGTGTCAAGAGTTTCGAAGGTGTTTCGAGATCTCGGGACTCGCGTGGCCCGGCAGGTGAGGCGAAAGAGGGCGGGGGGGGGGGTGGGGGGGGGGTGGGAGGGGCCGGACCAGGCCGCGCAGCGGGGGCGAGAGGGTTGTGGAGTGGCGGTGTGGCGCGGGGCTACTAGTG
>NZ_JBHYKM010000013.1:6268-19078 GCF_042741435.1 Streptomyces sp. NPDC058955
GAATTTCGATGCGAGACGCCTCTGGCCTGCCTGTTTTCATTGAGGTATTGGTCGCCCGAGGAATCGGGCAAACGGATCGGAAAAGCCGGGATCCGGCCGGAAACGTCCTTTCTTCCGCCCGTGGGCGTCACTGCTTTCCGGCGTTTTCCTCCCGGTGTGGATACGCGAGGTCGAACCATGCGAAACGGGCTTCGCCGGTGGACGGGCGGCCGTGGGACGTGGCGTAGACGCCGAGCTGGACGCCGGTGAACAGCGGGGTGAGGAAGGTGGCTGCGACGGTGGCCAGGTCGTGCCAGGCGCCGGCGGACGTCGCATAGGCGAAGGTGTGGTGGAAGCCGCGGATGCGGGCCCCCAGACGCACCGGGCCCGGGGGGAGAGGAGCGCGGGCCAGGACCTCGGACCCGCGGCGGAGGACGACTCCCTTCGCGGTGCGGACGAGGAGGAGGTGGGCGTCGTCGTCGAGGACGACGGCGAGGCCGGCCTCTTCGCCCGGCGCGGCGGGGGTGAAGTGCAGTTCGGTGGAGACGTCGCAGTCGGGTTGCTCCTGGGGGCGGACCAGGAGGGAGGGGGCGGTGCGCTCGCCGAGGCGTTCGGGGCGCAGCCGGAGACGGAGCCCGTCGCCGGTGGTCCAGAACCGGGTCCGTGGGGTGCGCAGGGTGCTCCACTCCGGGGAGAGGGCGGTGAAGTCGTCGCGGAGGGCACGGCGGGGCCCGGTGTGGCCGACGGGGGAGAAGACCGGCCGGCCGTCGTCCCAGGTGACCTCGCTGAGGAAGGTCTCGCGGCCGAGGCCGGAGCCCGGCCGGACGCCCAGGAGCACGGCCCGCCAGTCGCCGGACGGGGTCTGGACGAGGTCGGCGTGCCCGGTGCAGGTGACCGGGCCCTCGGCGGGAGGGAGGACCGGGTTGCCGGGGAAGCCCCGGTAGGGGCCGGTCACCCGGTCGGCCCGCGCGGCCACGACGCTGTGGTCCACGTCGGTGCCGCCCTCCGCGGTGAGCAGCAGGTAGGTGCCGCCGACCTTGTAGAGGTGTGGGGCCTCCGACCAGCGGGCGCCCGGCCGGCTGCCCGACCACAGGACGTACTCGGGTCCGGTGAGCCGTCGCTCGTGGGGAAGGTACTCGCGCATCCAGATCTCGGTGCGCCCGGCGGCCTCGTCCAGGACGCGGGCGGCGGTGAACCAGGCCCGGCCGTCCCCGTCCTCCGGCCCGTCGTCGAAGAACAGCGACGGGTCGAAACCGTCGCCCTCCAGCCAGTACGGCTCCGACCACGGCCCCGCCGGGTCGGTCGCCGTGACGACGAAGTGGCCGGGGCCGTCCATCAGCGTGCAGACGAGATGGAAGACCCCGTCATGGTGCCGGATCGTCGGCGCGAACAGGCCCCGTGAGGGCCCGCAGCCGTCGAGGTCGAGCTGGGACGGCCGGTCGAGGGCGGAGCCGAGGCGCCGCCAGTGGATCAGGTCGCGGCTGTGGAAGACGGGAAGGCCCGGGAACCACTCGAAGCTGGACGTCACCAGGTAGTAGTCGGCCCCCACCCGGCAGACGGACGGGTCGGGCCGGAACCCGGGCAGCACGGGTTCGGCGAACGAGGCGCTCATGGAGCCGGCACGCGGTCGACCGGCGCGGACGACGCCCGGCAGGCCGCCGGGGGACGGACGGCGGCGCGCGGAGTCAGGGGGCCGCGGGCGGACGAGGGCGTGCGGGAGCCGCGTACGGGGGCGGGCGTGAGGGAGCCGCGTACGGGGGCGGTTGAGAAGGCGTCGCGCACGGGGGCGGGCGGTGGCGGGGCGTGCCAGGGGTCGGTCAAGGGGTTCTCCTAGGGACGTGGCGGGGCGGTGGAGAGCCGGACCTTGAGTTCGGTCGACAGCTCCATCCGGGGGCTGACCAGCGGCTGGCCGTCGAGCAGTTGGAACAGGGTGCGCGCGGCGACCCGGCCCATCTCCTCCAGCGGCTGACGCACCGTGGTCAGCGGCGGTGACAGCCAGTCGCACATCGGCAGGTCGTCGAAGCCGACCACGCTGAGGTCCCGCGGGATGCTGAGACCGGCCTGCCGGGCGGCTTCGTAGACGCCCATCGCCTGCTGGTCGCTGCCGGCGAAGACGGCCGTCGGCGGCTCGGGCAGGGCGAGCAGCTCCTGGGCGCACCGGAAGCCGCCCTCGTGCTGGAAGTCGCCGAACCGGATCAGGTCGCGGTCGACCTCGATGCCGGCCCGCTCCAGGGCGGCCCGGTAGCCGTCGATGCGGGCCTGGCTGCAGAGCATCTCCTTGCGTCCGCCGATCGTGGCGATCCGGCGGTGACCCAGCTCCAGCAGGTGCTCGGTGGCCGCGAGGCCGCCGGCCCAGTTGGTCGCTCCGACGCTCGGCACGCCGTTCCCCGGCATGTCGACCGGGTCGATGACGACCAGCGCCGCCCCGGCCCGTTCGACCTGGGCGCGCTGGGCCTGGGTGACCGAGGCGGTGACGAGGATGACGCCGTCGCTGCGGTGCAGGGCCGGCAGCGCGGTCCAACTGGACGGCGTGGCCTCGCCCGGGGGGACGAGCGACACCACGGTGCCGACGGTCCGATGGGCGCACTCGGCCTCGACGCCGCGCAGGATCTCCACCGCCCACGCGCTGTCCAGACCGCCGATGATCAGGTCGACGAGACCCGATCTGCGCGCTCTGCCCAGCCGGCCGGGCGGCAGGTAGTTGTGCGTCTGCAAAAGGCCCTCGATCCGTTCGCGCGTCGAGGGTGCGACATCGGAGCGGCCGTTGATCACCTTGGACACGGTGGCCTGGGACACCCCCGCCGCCGCGGCGATGACGGCCAGGGTCGGGCGCTGCTCGCTCAACTTCTCTCCTCTGCGCGGTGCCTTCGGCCGACAGGTATCGCAAACTTTCGATGAGTTTCCGGGCGCCCCGACCTGCTTGTCAACCCTGCGAACAACCCTTGGCCGCAGATAAATTGACGCGGGGTCTTGACCGATTAGCCTCACGTTCCTAGTTTGTGGCAGCGCAGAATTCGAGAGTATTTCGAAAAGTTTTCGGGCGCGTTCGCCCCGGCATTCCCCCTCCCGGAGGTCCCATGGCCAGCACCCTCCCGAGCCGACGAAGCTTCCTGGCGCTCACGGGCTTGACCGCCCTGTCCGTCTCCCTGACCGCCTGCGGAGCCGACGGATCCGGCGGCGCGCCCGCGGCCGACGGCAAGGTGTCCTTCGCCTGGTGGAACATCGCCACCACGGAACCCGGCAAGTCCCTCTTCCCGCAGATTTCCACGGCGTTCACGACCGCTCACCCGAACATCGTGATCAACACGACCTCGTTGGAGAACGAGGCGTTCAAGTCCAAGCTCACCGCCACCACTTCGTCGGGCAAGCTTCCCGACGTCTTCCAGACCTGGGGCGGCGGCGTGCTGCGGCAGCAGGTCGACGCGGGGCTGGTCGAGGACCTCACCGACATCCTCGACTGGTCGTCCGAGCTCACCCCGGTCTCGCTCCAGGCGTACCAGTTCGAGGGCCGGACCTACGGAGTGCCCTACGACATCGGCATGGTCGGCTTCTGGTACAACAAGAAGCTCTTCGCCGAGGCCGGGATCACCACCCCGCCGGCCACCTGGGCCGAACTCCTCGACGACGTCCGGAAGCTCAAGGCGGCGGGCATCACCCCGATCGCCCTCGCGGGCAAGGAGAAGTGGCCGGGCCACTACTACTGGGCCTACCTCGCGATGCGCGTCGCCGGCCTCCCCGCGCTGCAACAGGCCGCCACCACCAAGGACTTCACCGGTGCCGGCTTCGTCCAGGCCGGTGTCCACCTCAAGGAGCTGGTCGACCTCCAGCCCTTCCAGACCGGCTTCCTGGGCGCCGGCTACGCCACCCCAGGCGGGCAGGCCGCGACCATGGGCAACGGCAAGGCCGCGATGGAGCTGATGGGGCAGTGGGGGCCGTCGGTGCAGAAGGACGCGGGCGCCGACCTCGGAGCGGACCTGGGCTTCTTCCCCTTCCCGACGGTCGACGGCGGTGTCGGGCAGGTCACCGAGGTGTTCGGCGGTGGCGGAGGGTTCGCGCTGCGCAAGGGCGCCCCGAAGGAGGCGCTGGACTTCCTGAAGTTCTTCGTCCTGGAGAACGAGTCCAAGCTGCTGGCCTCCAACGGCTACCTGCCGGTGGTCAAGGGCGCGGAGAGCCAGCTCATGGATACCAACAAGAAGGTGGTGGCCGACAGCCTGGTCAAGGCGACCGGCTTCCAGCTCTTCCTCGACCAGGCGTACCCGCCGGCGGTCGGCCAGGAGGTCAACGACAGCGTCGCCGACCTCATCGCGGGCAAGAAGACGCCCGAGCAGGTCACCGCGTCGATCACCGAGGCTGCGAAGAGTGCCTAGCTCCCCCTCCACCCTGACGAAGGAACGGACGGAGGACGTCGTGCCGGTGCGCCGCCCGCCCGCCCCGGCCACGTCGCTCCTGCGCGGGTGGCGTGACTGGGCCGCCGTCGCCTGGTTCCTCGTCCCGGCGCTGGTCCTTTTCCTCGTCTTCGTCCTCGCCCCGATCGTCGTCGCCGTCTTCACCGGCTTCTTCAAATGGGGCGGGATCGGCCCGATGGACGACTTCGTCGGCTTCGCGAACTACACGAGGCTCTTCGACGACCAGGTCTTCCTCGGCGATCTCGGCCGCGGGCTGTACCTGATCGTCCTGTCGGTCACGGTGCAGCTGCCGTTCGCGCTGTTCACCGCGGTCCTGCTCAACCAGCGGCTGCGCGGCCGGGCCGTCTACCGGATGCTGTTCTTCGCCCCGTACATCCTGTCCGAGGTCGTCACGGCGGTCCTCTTCACGATGATCTTCCTGCCCGGCGCCGGCATGGCCGACCACCTCGTCGGCCTCCTGGGCCTGGAGGGGCTGCAGGGCAAGTGGCTCGCCGATCCCTCGACGGTGATGCCGACCCTGTTCGTGGTCATGATCTGGAAGTACTTCGGCTTCCACATGATGCTCTTCCTCGCCGGACTGCAGAGCATCCCGGCGGAGATCCTGGAGGCCGCCTCCATCGACGGCGCCGGCGCCTGGCAGCGCTTCCGGCACGTGACGCTGCCGCTGCTCGGGCCGACGATCCGGATCAGCGTCTTCCTGTCGGTCATCGGATCCATCCAGCTCTTCGACCTCGTCTGGGTCATGACCGCGGGCGGGCCCAACCACTCCTCCGAGACGATGGCGATCGCGATGTTCCAGTTCGGGTTCAAGCGGTACCAGGTCGGCTACGCCAGTGCCATCAGCGTGGTGCTGTTCATGATCAGCCTGGTCTTCTCCCTCTTCTACCAGCGGTACGTGCTCCGGCGTGACCTGAGCGGTGCCGTCACCTCGGGAGGTGCCCGGTGAACGCCCGCCGGACGGCACGCGGCCTGTCGCTGCACACCGTGGTGTGGCTGATCGGCGCGTTCGTCGTCGTACCGCTCGTCTACGCGGTGATCTCCGGGTTCAAGAGCACCGGCGAACTCACGAGCAACCCGTTCGGGCTGCCGGAGCAGTGGAAGTTCGGCAACTACACGGGCATTCTCGGCGACGGGATGTTCTGGCGGCAGATCGCCAACAGCGCGGGCATCGCGATCGGCACGACGTTCTTCACGGTGGCGGCGTCCGCGATGGCGGCGTTCGTCCTGGCCCGCTACGCCTTCCGGGGCCGGGAGTTGTTCTACGGACTGTTCACGATCGGGCTGATGTTCCCGTTCGCGGTGGCCGTCCTGCCGCTCTTCCTGATGCTGCGCACCTTCGGCCTGCTCGACAACCCGCTCGGCGTGATCCTTCCGCAGGCGGCCTTCGGGCTCCCGATGACGATCATCATCCTGCGCGGCTTCTTCCGGACCATCCCGGCGGAGGTCGAGGAGGCCGCCATCATGGACGGCTGCGGCAAGTTCCGCTTCTTCTGGAAGATCCTGCTGCCGATGGCGCGGCCGGCCCTGGGCACGGTCTCGGTCCTGGCCATCGTCGCGAGCTGGAACAACTTCTTCCTGCCGCTGCTGGTGTTCAACGACCCGAAGTGGCAGACGATCCCCGTCGGCGTCCAGCAGTTCCAGGGCCAGTACTCGACCGACTACGCGCTCGTCCTGGCCTACATCGTGCTCGCCATGGTCCCCGCTCTCGCCTTCTACGCCGTCGCCGAACGGCAGCTGATCGGCGGCCTCACCGCGGGCGCCACCAAGGGCTGACCCGTCCCCCCTGTCCTCCGAGGAGACCTCGTGAAACGTCTGACCGCCCTGACGGCCGTCATATTGTTAGCGCTAACAACGCAGGCCGCGGCCGACCCCGCCCCGCCCGCGCGTCCCGCCATCGACTTCCGCGCCGCGCTCCAGCCCATCGACGGATTCGGCTTCTCCATGGCCTTCCAGCGGGCCGACCTGCTGCACGGAGCGCGCGGCCTCAGCCCGGCCAAGCGGCGCGAGGTCCTCGACCTGCTGCTCAGCAAGGAGAAGGGCGCCGGACTGTCCATCCTGCGCCTCGGCATCGGCTCGTCGACCGACCGGGTCTACGACCACATGCCGACGATCCTGCCGACCGATCCCGGCGGACCGGAGGCCACCCCCACGTACGTCTGGGACGGCTGGGACGGCGGCCAGGTCTGGCTCGCCAAGGAGGCCAAGGCGTACGGCGTGAAACGGTTCTTCGCCGACGCCTGGAGCGCGCCGGCCTTCATGAAGACCAACGGCAGCGAGAACGACGGCGGCGAACTACGCCCCGAATGGCGACAGGCATACGCGAACTACCTCGTCCAGTACGCGAAGTTCTACCAGCGGGAGGGCATCAAGATCACCGACCTGGGCTTCACCAACGAACCCGACTGGACGGCGACCTACGCCTCGATGCGCTTCACCCCGCAGCAGGCCGTCGACTTCCTCAAGGTGCTCGGACCGACCGTCCGCGCCTCCGGACTGAAGACGGAACTGGTCTGCTGCGACGCCGCCGGCTGGGACCGGCAGGTCGCCTACACCGAGGCCATCGAGGCCGATCCCGCCGCCGACCGGGCGGTGCGGACCGTCACCGGCCACCGCTACAGCGGCCCGACCACGGTCCCGCAGCCCACCGACAAGCACGTGTGGATGTCGGAATGGTCGCCGGACGGCACCACCTGGAACGAGAACTGGGACGACGGCAGCGGCTACGACGGCCTCACCGTCGCGGCCGACATCCAGACCACCCTGACCACCGGCAACGCCAACGCCTACGTCTACTGGACCGGCGCGTCCCTCGGCGCGACCCGGGGCCTCATCCAGCTCGCCAACCCCGGCGACGACTACCGGGTGTCCAAGCGCTACTGGGCGCTGGCCGCCTTCAGCCGGTTCATCCGCCCCGGCGCCGTCCGCGTGCCGGTCACGCACCCCGACCCGGCACTCCAGGTCACGGCCTTCCGCAACACCGACGGCACCCGCGTCATCGAGATCCTCAACACCGCGACCACCGAGACCTCCGCCGCCTTCACCCTGCGCGGCGGACACGACCGGCACCCCGACGCCTACCTCACCGACCGGACCCGCTCGATCACCCCGGCCGACGTCGTCTCGACGCACGGCACCACCCTCACCGCCCGGCTCGCCCCGCGCGCCCTCACCACCATCGTCCTCGACTGAACCGCCACCCACCCCAGGAGTCGTCATGCCCCTGACCCGGCATCTCATCGCCCTGTCCGCCGCCGTCTGCGTCGCGGCCGGCCTCGCCGCCGCCCCCGCGAGCGCCGAGCCCCGACCCCGTACGCTCGCCGAACTCGCCAAGAAGCACCACAAGTACTTCGGCTCCGCCACCGACAACCCCGAGTTCACCGACGCCGCCTACCTGAAGCTCCTCGGCAGCGAATTCGGCCAGACCACCCCCGGCAACGCCATGAAGTGGTACGCCACCGAGCCCGAGCCCGGCGTCTTCGACTTCACCGCCGGCGACGAGGTCATGGCCTTCGCCAAGGACCACCACCAGAAGGTCCGCGGCCACACCCTCGTCTGGCACAGCCAGCTCCCCGCCTGGCTCACCGACCGCACCTGGACCGCCGAGGAGCTGCGCCCCGTCCTCAAGAACCACGTCCAGACCGTGGCCCGGCACTACAAGGGCAAGGTCATCCACTGGGACGTCGTCAACGAGGCGTTCAACGAGGACGGCACCTACCGCGAGTCGATCTTCTACAAGACCCTCGGCCCCGGCTACATCGCCGACGCCCTGCGCTGGGCCCACGAGGCCGACCCGCACGCCAAGCTCTACCTCAACGACTACAACGTCGACGGCGTCAACGCCAAGAGCGACGCCTACTACCGCCTGATCAAGCAGCTGAAGGCCGACGGCGTCCCGGTGGAGGGCTTCGGCCTCCAGGGCCACCTGGCGCTCCAGTACGGCTTCCCCGCCGGCGTGAAGGAGAACATCCAGCGCTTCGCCGACCTCGGCGTCGAGGTCGCGATCACCGAGCTCGACATCCGGATGGAGCTCCCGGCCACCCCGGAGAAGCTCGCCACCCAGGCCACCTGGTACGCCGACTACGTCAAGGCGTGCCTGGAGGTCGAGAAGTGCGTCGGCGTCACCGTCTGGGACTACACGGACAAGTACTCGTGGATCCCCGGGGTCTTCCCCGACGAGGGCGCCGCACTGCCCTACGACGAGAACCTGGCGCCCAAGCCCGCCTACCACGCCCTCCGGAAGGTGCTGGGCGGATGATCCGGACGGCGATCGTCGGGACGGGCGGGATCGCCGGCATCTGCCACGTCCCCGCCCTCCGGGCACAGGCGCACCGCACCGAGATCGTGGCCGCCGTCGACGTGGACGCCCTGCGCGCCGAGACGTTCGCGGCCGAGCACGGCATCCCCGCCGTCCACACCGACCTGCGGACCATGCTCCGGGAGCAGCGCCCGGACGTCGTGCACCTGTGCACGCCGCCGTTCCTGCACGCCGAACAGGCCGTGGCCTGCCTGGAGGCCGGGGCGTGGGTGTGGTGCGAGAAGCCGGTGGGCCTGTCGCTGGCCGAGCTCGACCGGATCCAGGCCGCCGAGGGCCCCGCCGTCGCGGGCGCGGTGTTCCAGCACCGGTACGGCTCGGGAGCCCGGTACCTGCGCGACCGGATCGCGACCGGCGCCCTCGGCCGTCCCCTCGTCGCGCAGTGCGCCACGGCGTGGTACCGCGACGACGCCTACTACGACGTGCCCTGGCGCGGCACCTGGCGCAGCGAAGGCGGCGGCCCGACCCTGGGCCACGGCATCCACCAGATGGACCTGATGCTGGAGGTGCTCGGACCGTGGGCCGAGGTCCGCGCCATGGCCGGCCGCCTCGACCGCGACGTCCAGACCGAGGACGTGTCCGCGGCCCTGGTCCGGTTCGACAACGGCGCCATCGCCACGGTCGTCAACAGCGTCCTCTCCCCGCGCGAGGAGAGCTACCTGCGGTTCGACCTCACCGACGCCACGGTCGAACTACGGCATCTGTACGGCTACTCCAACGCCGACTGGACGTTCACCGCCAGGTCGCCCGGCGCGACGTGGGAGCCGCCGGACGACCTGCCCAGCTCGCATACTGCCCAGCTCGCCGCCTTCCTCGACGGCTACGAGGCGGGCATCCGGCCCGACCTCGGCAGGACGACCATGGAACTGGTCACCGCCCTGTACAAGGCCGCGATCACCGGCCTGCCGGTCCGGCGCGGAGAGATCGACGCGACCGACCCGTTCTACGGATCGCTCAACGGAGGGCGCCCGGAGGTGTTCCGATGACGTTCGAACTCCTGGAGGGCGAGGACGCGCTGACCGTCCGCACCCGCGGCGTCGACCTCTTCCGCTACGTGCACCGGCCCGTCATGGACCCCTTCGAGGCCCCGAAGCCCTACCTGCATCCGGTGCGCACGCTCGCCGGCGACGTGGTCACCGGCTACCGGCCGCACGACCACCGCTGGCACAAGGGCATCCAGCTCACGGCGTCCTGGGTGTCGGGCCAGAACTTCTGGGGCGGCGGCACCTACCTGCGCGGGCGCGGCTACGTCGACCTGCCGAACCTCGGCACCATGCGCAGCCTCGCCCTGTCCGCCGACACCGGCCACGGCCGCGCCGTCGTCACCGAGGACCTGGCCTGGCACACCATGGCCGGGGAGCACTGGATCGACGAGCGCCGCACGCTGACCGCGTGCGACGTCGGGACCGACTCCTGGACCCTGGAGGTCACCACCGCGCTCACGAACGTCCACGACACCCCCCTGACGTTCGGCAGCCCCGGCACACAGGGGAGAGAACTCGCCGGCTACACCGGCCTGTTCTGGCGCGGCCCCCGCGCCTTCACCGGCGGCGGCCTGATCGGCCCCGCGATGGGCGAGAAGGGCGACTGGCTGGCCTTCGTCGGCACCCACGACGAGGTCGACCGCGCCTCCACGCTCCTGTTCCTGGACGATCCGGACGCCCCCGGCCGCTGGTTCGTCCGCAGCGAGCCCATCCCCGCCGTCAACCCCTCGCTGGCCTTCGACCAGGAGCTGCCGCTGGCCCCGGGCGACACCCTGTCGCGCCGCTACCGGATCGTCGTGGCCGACGGAGCGTGGACCCCCGAGCGGCTGTCCCGCCACGTCATGGAGCACCCGTGGTGACACCGCTCCCCGGCGGCGTGGGCGTCTCGGGACTGACCGTGTACGACTGGGAGGCCGCCGACGGGCTGTGCGGGGGCACCCCCCACATGCACCTCGTCTGCTCGGAGGCGTACGTCGTCATCGAGGGCACGGGCAGCGTCCAGACCCTCACCACCGGCGGCTACGCGGACACCCCGCTGCGCCCCGGCGACGTCGTCTGGTTCACCCCCGGAACGATCCACCGCCTCGTCAACGCCGGCGGCCTGCGCCTCGTGGTGCTCATGCAGAACAGCGGGCTCCCCGAGGCCGGCGACGCCGTCTTCACCTTCCCCGCGCCCGTCCTCGCCGATCCGGACGCCTACCGGGCGGCGGCCGCCCTGACCGGCGACCACGCCACCGCGGCGCGCCGCCGCCGCGACCTGGCGCTCCAGGGCTTCCTGGCCCTGCGCGACGGCGGGCTGGCGGAGTTCCACGCCGCGGCCCACCGCCTGAAGAAGGACCTCCTCGACGCCTGGTGGATCCGCTGGCGCGACGGCCCGCTGGCGGCCACCCTCGCGACCGGCGGCCAGCTGGCATCGCTGAGGACCGGAGACCTCTCCCACCTCGACCACGGCGCCGTGTCGCGGTTGGAGCGCCCGGAGGACCCGCTCTTCGGCATGTGCGGCCTCCTCCACCCCTATCCCGTCACCGCCCTGCCGGCGCGCCCCGAGCACGGCCCGTCGGATCCACCCCACCCCCCGAAGGAGCACTCCTGATGAGATTCCGCCGTCCACCCCTGGTCCTGAGCCTCGTGCTCGCGGTCCTGTCGTCCCTGCTGCTCGGGGCCTCCCTCCTGACCGCCCCGCCCGCCGCCGCGGCGACCGTCGACACCAACGCCTGGTACGTGCTGGTCAACCGCAACAGCGGCAAGGCCCTGGACGTCTACAACCTGGCGACCGGCGACGGCGCCCGCATCACCCAGTGGACCAGGAACGACCAGAACCAGCAGCAGTGGCAGTTCGTCGCCTCCGGCGACGGCTACTACCGCGTCAAGTCCCGCCACTCCGGCAAGGTCCTGGACGTCCACAACCTGTCCACCGCCAACGGCGGCGCGGTCGTCCAGTGGACCGACCTGAACGGCACCAACCAGCAGTGGCGGCTCGCCGACAGCGCGGACGGCCACGTCAGGCTCGTCGCCCGCCACAGCGGCAAGGCCCTCGAAGTCCAGGGCGCCTCCACCGCCGACGGCGCGAACGTCGTCCAGTACGACGACTGGGGCGGCGCCAACCAGCAGTGGCAGCTCGTCAAGGTCTCCGGCGGCACCCCCGGCACCTGCGCCCTCCCCTCGACGTACCGCTGGTCGTCGACGGGCGCGCTGGCGCAGCCCAAGTCGGGATGGGCCTCGCTCAAGGACTTCACCGTCGCCCCGTACAACGGCAAGCACGTCGTCTACGCGACGACGCACGGTGCCGCCGGAACGGGACAGGCGTGGGGCTCGATGAACTTCACCCCGTTCACCGACTGGTCGCAGATGTCCTCGGCGAGCCAGAACACGATGTCGACGTCCGTCGTCGCGCCCACGCTCTTCTACTTCGCGCCGAAGAACATCTGGGTGCTCGCCTACCAGTGGGGCAGGACCGCCTTCTCCTACCGGACGTCCACCGACCCGACCAACCCGAACGGCTGGTCGGCGGAGCAGGAGCTCTTCTCCGGATCCATCGCCGAGTCCGGAACGGGTCCGATCGACCAGACGCTCATCGCCGACGGCACGAACATGTACCTGTTCTTCGCCGGCGACAACGGCAAGATCTACCGGGCGAGCATGCCGATCGGGAACTTCCCGGGCAGCTTCGGCTCCTCGTACACGACGGTCATGAGCGACACGACGAACAACCTCTTCGAGGCGCCCCAGGTCTACAAGCTCCAGGGCCAGGACCGCTACCTCATGATCGTCGAGGCGATCGGCTCGCAGGGCCGGTACTTCCGCTCGTTCACGGCCACCAGCCTGAACGGTTCCTGGACGCCCCAGGCCGCGACCGAGAGCAACCCCTTCGCCGGCAAGGCCAACAGCGGCGCCACCTGGACCAACGACATCAGCCACGGTGAACTGATCCGGGTCAGTGCCGACCAGACCTTCACGGTCGACCCCTGCAACCTGCGCTTCCTCTACCAGGGACGCGACCCCAACTCCGGCGGCGACTACGGCCAGTGGCCGTACCGTCCGGGTCTGCTGACGCAGCAGCGCTGACGCCGTCCGGGGGCCGGGGCGGGCGCCGCCCGCCCCCGCCCCGCGCGCCCCGCGCGGCGGCGCG
>NZ_JBHYKM010000013.1:19088-26701 GCF_042741435.1 Streptomyces sp. NPDC058955
CCGGTCCGCCGCCGCGCCCGCCGCGGCCCGTCGCGTCGCACCCGGTCGCCCCTCCGCGGGGGCCACCGGGTGCCGTGTGCAAGTCTTGAACACATGTCGATCACCGCAACCGTCGTGGTGCTGCTCATCGCCGCGCTCCACGTCTACATCATGGTCCTGGAGATGTTCCTGTGGACCGGTCCGAAGGCCCGGGCCGCGTTCGGGACCAGTGCCGCCTTCGCCGCCGAGACGAAGGCGCTCGCCGCCAACCAGGGGCTGTACAACGGCTTCCTCGCCGCCGGGCTCGTGTGGGGCGCCGTGGCGTCCGACCCCGTGGGCTTCCAGGCCAAGGTGTTCTTCCTGGTGTGCGTGGCCGTGGCCGGCGCGTACGGTGCCGCCACGGCCAGCCGGAAGATCCTCTTCGTGCAGACCGTCCCGGCGCTGATCGGTCTGGCCCTGGTGCTGGCCGCCCGCTGAGCGGGGCACCGCCTTCGGCCGTATATCTTTGCGGGCGCCGAGGTAGGCCGCCGCACGCGGCGGATCGCTCCCCTGAAGAAGGCGGGTATGGGGCTCATCGATGTGGACCACGCAAGGCTGGTCGTCGCGGCGCAGGCGGGTGACGACCGGGCGCGCGAGGAGCTGATCGCCGCGTACCTGCCGTTGGTCTACAACATCGTCGGACGGGCCCTCAGCGGACACGCCGACGTCGACGACGTCGTCCAGGAGACCCTGCTGCGCGTGGTGCGCGACCTGCCCGCCGTGCGCACCCCGGGGAGCTTCCGGTCCTGGCTCGTGTCGATCACGCTCCGCCAGATCGACACCCACCTGTACCGGAAGCACGCCGCCGCCGACCGCACCACGGCCATCGACGAGGCGGGCCAGATACCCGACGGCGCCGCCCCACCCGTGGACGTGGCGATCCTGCGGCTGCACGTCTCGGACGAGCGCCGTCGGGTCGTCGAGGCCGGCCGGTGGCTCGATCAGGACCACCGGCTGCTGCTGTCCCTCTGGTGGCAGGAATGCGCCGGACTGCTGAGCCGTGACGACGTCGCCGCCGCGACGGGGCTCACGGTCGCCCACGTCGGCGTCCGCGTGCAGCGCATGCGCGAGCAGCTGGAACTGTGCCGGACGATCGTCACCGCGCTGGCGGCCGACCCGCGCTGTCCCCGGCTCGGCGAGACCGTCGTCGGCTGGGACGGCCGACCCGCGTCGGTGTGGCGCAAGCGGATGGCGCGGCACATCCGCGACTGCCCGGTCTGCGCGGGGACGACGACGGACCGGGTGCCGGCCGAGCTGCTGCCCCTCAGCCTCACGACGCTGGCCGTCCCGGCCGCCCTGATCTCCGCGCTGGTCGCCAAGGGCCTGCTGTCGGGCACCGCGGCGCACGCCGCCGGGCTGGCCACGGCATCCTTCGCCGCCGGCACGGCGACGGGGGGAGGCGGTCTGCACGGCGCGGTTCTCGGCAAGCTCCAGGCGGCCGTGACCGCTCATCCGCTGGTGAGCCTCGCCGCCGGCGCGGTGCTCGTCGCCGGGACCACCGCCTACGTCACCTGGCCCGAGCCGGTGCCCCGGGCGCCCGCCGTCACCGCCGCGCCCACCGTCGCCGCCGCCCCGCCGACCCCGTCGCGCACCGCCCCGTCCGACACACCGTCTCCTTCCGGCACACCGTCCCCGTCCGACACACCGTCCCCGGCTGCTCCGTCCGCCACCCCGGCCACCGTCCCGCTGGGCGCCCGGTCGCTGGAGTCCGTGGACCTACCCGGCCTGTTCGTCACCTACGACGGCGACTTCGCGACCCTCGGCCGCGTCTCCGCCTCCAGCGGAGCGCAGGTCCGGCAGCGGGGCACCTTCACGGTCGTCGAGGGGCTGGCCGACCCGCGGTGCGTCACCTTCCGCGCCGCCGACGGCCGGTACCTCCGCCACCACTACCTGCGGCTGCGGCTGAGCACCGACGACGGCAGCGCGCTGTTCCGCGAGGACGCGACCTTCTGCCCGCGCCCCGGGGCGGCCGCGGGGTCGGTGACGCTGCACGCGCACAACTACCCCGAGTCGGTCCTCCGCCACCGTGACGGCGCCATCCGGCTCGACGGCTCCGACGGCACACCGGCCTTCGCCGGCCAGGCGTCCTTCGTCGTGCGCGGCGCCTGGGGCTGACAACCGCTCCCGGGCCCCGCCCACCAGGCGGGGCCGAGCGCGGCTGGCCCGTTCCGCGGGGACGGCCGGACGGCGGGGCCCGGCATAACGATTTCCGCCTGAGACATGCGTCACCGGGCGATTTTCCGGAGGGCGCTACTTTTCCGTTACGCGGCCGGGTCTCCGGCGGCCTCCACTTCAGGGGGGACCTTCCCCCACCGACGTATCCCCTGAAGAAGGCCTTCCCATGACGCGACACACCCCTGTCGACCGCGACCTCCGAGGCACCTCGTGAAGGGCCTGCACCGGCTCCGCCGGCGGCGCCGCACCCTGGTGACGGGACTGACGGCCGCCGCGGTGGTGGCCGGGGCCGCCCTGACGCTCCTCCCCAGCTCCGCCGGAGCCGCCTCCCTGGGCACCCAGGCGGCGCCCTCGGGCCGGTACTTCGGCACCGCCGTGGCCGCCGGCAGGCTCGGAGACTCCGCGTACACCGCGATCTCGGACCGGGAGTTCAACATGGTCACCCCGGAGAACGAGATGAAGTGGGACGCCGTCGAACCGTCCCGCGGCACCTTCACCTTCGGCCCCGCGGACCGGATCGTCGAGCGCGCCCTGGCCCGCGGCCAGCGCCTGCGCGGCCACACCACCGTCTGGCACTCGCAGCTTCCGGCCTGGGTCAGGTCCATCCGCGACGCGAAGACCCTGCGCGGCGTGATGAACCATCACATCACCACCCAGATGACCCACTTCAAGGGCAAGATCTACGCCTGGGACGTGGTCAACGAGGCGTTCGAGGACGGCGGCAGCGGCCGGCTCCGCGGCTCGGTCTTCCGCGACGTGCTGGGCGACGGCTTCATCGAGGAGGCGTTCCGCACCGCCCGTGCGGCCGACCCCTCGGCCAAGCTCTGCTACAACGACTACAACATCGAGAACTGGTCGGACGCCAAGACCCAGGGCGTCTACCGCATGGTCAAGGACTTCAAGTCCCGTGGCGTGCCCCTCGACTGCGTCGGCTTCCAGAGCCACTTCGGCGCGGGCGGCCCGCCGGCGAGCTTCAGGACGACCCTGGCCGGCTTCGCCGCCCTGGGCGTCGACGTGCAGATCACCGAGCTGGACATCGCCCAGGCGTCACCCGCGCACTACGCGAACGCGGTCGGCGCGTGCCTGTCCGTGGCGCGGTGCACCGGCATCACGGTGTGGGGCGTCCGCGACAGCGACTCCTGGCGCAGCGGGGAGAGCCCCCTGCTGTTCGACGCCGCAGGCAAGCCCAAGCCCGCGTACACCGCCGTCCTGGACGCGCTCAAGGCGGGCTCCGGCACCACCCCGGTCGAGCCGCCCGTCCGCACCGGGGAGCTCAAGGGCGTGGCCTCCGGCCGCTGCGTCGACGTCCCCGCCTCCGCCGGCGCCACCGCCAACGGCACCCGGGCACAGCTGTGGGACTGCTCCGGCCGGACCGGCCAGCGCTGGACGTACACCGGTGCCAAGCAGCTGAAGGCCCACGACGGCAGGTGCCTGGACGCCAAGGGCAAGGGCACCACCAACGGCACCCCGGTGGTCGTCTGGGACTGCAACGGCGGCGCCAACCAGCAGTGGAACGTCAACACCGACGGCACGATCACCGGCGTCCAGTCCGGGCTCTGCCTCGACGCCGTCGGCGCGGCCACCGCGAACGGCACCTGGATCCAGCTGCACGCCTGCGCGTCCGTCGCCAACCAGAAGTGGACCGGCCCGTCCGGGACGGGCGGCGGCACGTGCGCCCTCCCGTCGACGTACAAGTGGCGTTCGACGGGCGCCCTCGCGCAGCCGAGGAACGGCTGGGCGGCGGTGAAGGACTTCACCCACGTGGTGCTGGGCGGCAAGCACCTGGTCTACGCGTCGAGCGCGTCGGGGACCTCCTACGGCTCGATGGCGTTCAGCCCCTTCACGCAGTGGTCGGACATGGCATCGGCCGGGCAGACCGGGATGAAGCAGAACGCGGTGGCGCCCACGCTCTTCTACTTCGCGCCCAAGAAGATCTGGGTCCTGGCGTACCAGTGGGGCGCGTCGCCCTTCAGCTACCGCACGTCCAGCGACCCCACCGACCCCGACGGCTGGTCCGCGCCGCGACCGCTGTTCACCGGGAGCCTCCCCGACTCCGGCACCGGCCCGATCGACCAGACCCTGATCGCCGACGGCACGCACATGTACCTGTTCTTCGCCGGTGACAACGGCAAGATCTACCGGGCGAGCATGCCGATCGGGAACTTCCCGGGCAGCTTCGGCTCCTCGTACACGACGGTCATGAGCGACACGGCGAAGAACCTGTTCGAGGCGCCCCAGGTCTACAAGGTCCAGGGCCGGAACCAGTACCTCATGATCGTCGAGGCCCGTGGCACCAACGAACGGCGCTACTTCCGCTCGTTCACCGCGACCAGCCTGAGCGGCTCGTGGACCCCGCAGGCCGCCACCGAGAGCAACCCCTTCGCGGGCAAGGCCAACAGCGGCGCCACCTGGACCGACGACATCAGCCACGGCGATCTGGTCCGCAGCAACCCCGACCAGACCATGACCATCGACCCCTGCGACCTGCAGTTCCTCTACCAGGGCAAGTCCCCCACCGCGGGCGGCCCCTACGACCGGCTGCCCTACCGGCCGGGTGTCCTCACCCTGCAGCGCTGATCCACCTGATCCACCCGATCCACCTGATCCACCCCGATCCACTTGATCCACGGCTTCACAAGGAGCACACCCCCCATGAACAACCCCTCGAACGGCGGGCGCCGCGGGCGTCACCGCCGCCGCTGGAGCGCCACCGCCCTGCTGCTCGGAGTGCCCGCCGCCGTCGTGCCGTACCTCCTGTTCACCCAGGACGACTCGCAGGCCGCGACGGTCGACGGCGACGCCTACTACCGGCTGGTCTCCGTGCGCAGCGGCAAGGTCCTCGACGTCAACGGCTTCTCCACGGCCGACGGCACCCGCATCCACCAGTGGACCGACCAGAACACCGCCAACCAGCAGTGGCGACTGAGGTCCACCGGAAACGGCTACTACGAGCTGGTGAACCGCAACAGCGGCAAGGTGCTGGGCATAGCCGGCGGCTCCACCGCCCAGTCGGCCGCCGCAGAGCAGCAGACCGACAGCTCCTCCGCCTCCCAGGAGTGGCGGATCGACGACGTGAGCGGGTCCGACGCCGTCACCTTCACCTCCCGCGCCAGCGGCCTGGTCCTGGACGTCCACGGAGCGTCCACGGCCGACGGCGCGGCGATCATCCAGTACTCCGGCAAGGGCAGCACCAACCAGCAGTGGAAGCTGGTCGAGGTGACCGGCACCCAGACCGAGGCGGCCGGACCGTACAGGTGGAAGAACGCCCAGGTGGTCGGCGGCGGTTACGTCACCGGCCTGGTGTTCAACCCGCGCGAGAAGGGCCTGCTGTACGCGCGCACCGACATGGGCGGCGCCTACCGCTGGGACGCCGCGGCCGAGCAGTGGATCCCGCTGACGGACTGGGTCGGCGACAAGGACTGGAACCTGCTGGGCATCGACGCGGTGGCCACCGACCCCGTCGCACCCGACCGGCTCTACCTCGCGGCCGGCACCTACACCAACGAATGGGCCGGCAACGGCGCGATCCTGCGCTCCACCGACCGGGGACGCACCTTCCAGCGCACCGACCTGCCCTTCAAGCTGGGCGCCAACGAGTCCGGCCGCGGCGCGGGCGAACGGCTGGTGATCGACCCCTCGAACCCCGGCACCCTGCTCCTCGGCACCCGCAAGAACGGCCTGTGGCGCAGCACCGACCACGGCACGACCTGGCGCCAGGTCTCCTCGTTCCCCGTCAAGGACGGGGCGGGCAGCGGCGCGGGCATCTCGTTCGTGACGTACGGTCCGGCCGGCAGCAGGACGATCTACGTCGGCGTCGCCGACAGGTCCACCTCCCTGTACCGCTCCACCGACGGCGGCGGCACCTGGCAGGCCGTCCCCGGGCAGCCCACCGGCCAGATGCCGCAGCACGGCGTGGTGTCCGGCGACGGCTCGCTGTACCTGACGTACACCGACGACCTCGGGCCCAACGGCGTGACGGCGGGCTCGGTGTGGAAGCACACCCCGTCCGGCGGGGCCTGGAAGGACATCTCGCCGTCCCGGGGCGGCTACGGGTTCTCCGGTCTGGCCGTCGACCCGCGGAAGCCGTCCACGGTGATGGTCACCACCCTCGACCGCTGGTGGCCCGAGGACGAGATCTACCGCACCACCGACGGCGGCACGACGTGGACGGCCCTGGCCGACAAGTCGGTACGGAACGCCTCGGCCGCTCCGTACGTCACCACCCACACCGGGCACTGGATGACCGCGCTGGCCATCGACCCCTTCGACTCCGGGCACGTGCTGTACGGCACCGGCAACGGCATCTGGCGCAGCAAGGACGCCGCCGCCACCGACAGCGGCGGCACCAGCCACTGGACCCCGGGCGCGCGCGGTCTCGAGGAGACCGCGCTGATGGACGCGATCGCCCCGCCCGGCGGCGCCACCGTCGTCACCGCCATGGGCGACCAGGGCGGCTTCCGCCACGACTCCCTGACCACGGTGCCCGCCGGGCGGCTGAGCAACCCGACGATGGCCAACAGCACCGACATCGACTTCGCCCAGGCGAACCCCACGACGATGGTCCGCGTCGGCCGGGGCGGCGCGCAGGACGGCGCCTACTCCACCGACGGCGGCACCACCTGGAAGGGCTTCACGGCGGAGCCGGTGCGCGACGCCCAGGACGGCCATGTCGCGCTCGCGGCGGACGGCAGGACCATCGTCTGGACCCAGGCCGGCCAGGCCCCGTACCGCTCCACCGACAAGGGAACGACCTGGTCGAAGGTCGGCGGCCTGGGCACCGGCGCCGTGGTCGTCGCCGACCGCTCCTCGGCCGGTACCTTCTACTCGCTGGCCGGCGGCACCCTCTACGCCAGCACGGACGGCGGCGCGACCTTCACCGCCCGCGCGTCCGGCCTGCCCTCCGGTCGGCTCACGGCCGTCCCCGGCATCGCCGGGGACCTGTGGATCGCCGACGGCGGCAAGGGGCTGCTGCACTCCACCGACGGCGGCCGCACCTTCACCACGCTCAGCACGGTGAAGTCCGCCTCCGCCCTGGGCTTCGGCAAGGCGGCGCCGGGCGCCTCCTACCAGGCCCTGTACCTGATCGGCACGGTCAAGGACGTCGCCGGAGTCTTCCGCTCCACCGACAAGGGCGCCACCTGGATCCGCGTCAACGACGACGCCCACCAGTGGGGCAACATCACCGGCCCCGGCGTCGTCACCGGCGATCCCGACACCTTCGGCCGCGTCTACATCGGCACCAACGGACGCGGCCTCCAGTACGGCGACCCGTCCTGACCCCGAAGCCCTGAGCGGGGCCGCGGGCACCTTCGCCCGCGGGCCCCCCCGCGCGCCCACCCGGGGGGGGGGGGGGCGCCGCCGCGCGGGCGGGGGGGGGCCCCGGCGGGCGGGGGCCCGCGGGCGAGAAACTTTAGCGCCGG
>NZ_JBHYKM010000013.1:26711-28340 GCF_042741435.1 Streptomyces sp. NPDC058955
AAAACACCCCCACCCCGCCCGGCCCCCAGCCCCCGCGGCCCCCCGCGTCCCCCCGCCGCGGTGGGGGGGGGGGGGGGCAGGGCGGCCGGGGCCCCCCGGCGCTCGCGATCCTGGAGCGTCGGGGGCCGCGCCGGAGCTGCGTCGGGGAACCGCGTCAGAGCGGCGACAGGAGGCAGAACTCGTTGCCCTCGGGGTCGGCCAGAACCGTCCAGGGGACCGAGGCCCCGTCGAAGTCGGGGTCGGTGGCGCCCAGGGCGCGCAGCCGGGCCTCCTCCGCGGCCGGATCGTCACCGGGGTAGGGGCGGACGTCCAGGTGGACGCGGTTCCACACGCTCTTGGCGTCGGGAGTGCGGATGAACTCCAGGTAGGGGCCGACGCCCCGGGCGGAGCGCAGGGAGGCGACCTCGTCGGTGACCTCGTGCACCGTCCAGTCCGTCGCCGCGCCCCAGAACCGGGCCATCTCCCGCGGGTCGGCGCAGTCGACGACCACCGCGGCGATCGGCCCGGTGCCCCGGTAGACCGGACGGGGCTCCAGGACGCAGAACTCGTTGCCCTCCGGGTCGGCCATCACCGTCCAGGGGACGTCGCCCTGCCCCACGTCGGCGAGCGTCGCGCCGAGATCCTTCAGGCGTGCGACCAGCTCCGCCTGATGGGCGTCGGAGGTGGTGGTTAGATCGAGGTGCACCCGGTTCTTGACCGTCTTGGGCTCCGGGTGGGAGACGATGTCGATGCAGACGGCCGTGGCGTCGGGGTAGCGGAAGCCGACGGGTTCGAGGTTGGTCACCCCGGGCCCCTCGCTGTCGACACCCCACCCGAGGGCCTCCGCCCAGAACCGCCCGAGCGCGGCGTCGTCCTGGGCCTTCATGTTGATCTGCACGAGTCGTGTCGCCATGCCGAAGATCCTAGAAGGTCTGCCGGAAGGCGGGCGGAGGCACCCGGCGGGATCAGAAGTTGCCGTAGTTGACCTGCCAGGTTGGGAGGCCCATCCGGCGCCACACCGCCACCACCCGGTCCCGGTCGTCGAGCGACACCCGGACCGCGTAGCGGTGGCGGACGTGCGCGTCGAACAGCTCGGCCTTCACGAGGTCGTCGGAGCGGCCGTCGCCCGAGGCGCGCATCCACAGCTCGTCGTACGGCACCTCGTACCGCTCCAGCCACGCCTCGGTCAGCGCCCGATGGTCCTCGCTGCGGCCGGACAGCAGCACGATCCGGTCCTGGTGGGAGGCGCGGAAGGCGCGCAGCGCCTCGCGGACCGGGAGGTTGAGGAGGTCGAGGTCGCAGCGGGTGAAGTCGTACGGGCCCCGGTCGCCGCGCAGCGCGAGCGTGCCGTCGATGTCGCACAGGACGGCCGACGGCAGCGCCGTGTCGGGGACGTACGGGGTCACCGCGGGCCGGTCGTTGAGCCAGTCGTCGGTGAGCCGCCAGCCGCCGCGGGTGGCCTTGGCGTGCTTCTCGGCCAGGACGCGGATGATCTCCTCGCCCACGGACCGCTCGCGGGCCGCGTCGCGGCGCACGCACTCGTCGACCGGCACGGCGGTGAAGTCGTGCACGACGAAGGTGGCCTCGCGGCCGGCCAGGGCGGCCTTCAGCCGCCGCGGGATGTGCGGGGTGAGATGGGTGTTGTCGACG